>CAZMVS010000019.1:0-13136 GCA_964569525.1 uncultured Planctomycetales bacterium | reverse complement strand
GGCCCGGTCCGTAGCTGGCCGGGCCTTTTAATTTTCATAGTAAATAAGTAATTGTGGGTGCATTATCGCCTGCCATGTCAGGTGAAAAATAATTCTTTGGATTGGGACCGGCGGTTTTGAGAAGGGGCCTGCATCGTTGACACTTTGGGGCTGAAATTTATAATCAATCTTTATCTATCTTCAGAGGATCAGTCTAAAGGCATAAGTGGGCTGGTTTTTAGGAGGTGTGATAGGAGTTTTTGCTCCGTAAGGTGAATGGATTTGCGAGATCCGGTGGGAACAGTAACAAATGTTGATATTTGGGACTGCCGCTGGTGTCTTTTGGACGATATAATGTGAAGGATGAGGCTAAGCAGGAGGCTAGAGAAGGTTTGCAGGGTTGCTTAGTCCTCGTTTGTTCAGTTTATAACTCGGTGCATTTGTTGCATGATGTTATGGGCCTTGTTTTTGAGACGGGAGTAGAAGGTGTGAAGTTTTGCCTGGACAGGTCTGGAGACTTTATCCGTGCGACCTAAGTGGTATCAGCACAGGAGAAGTGGCCTGTGGGCGAAAAAATCGCGCATCGCGGGGAGGCTGCAGATGCGCTGATTGTCGCCCACACACCTTTGAGCGATTGAATCGGTCGGTTTTCGGCCGACTCTCCCAAAGTGGGTCCATATTGGTTCCCACTTTTTTCTTTTAAGGGTTTCGAGGAAATGGACCGGACGGTGGTTATTTAGGATTGTAAAGCAAAGCTGGAGTGAGCGGGCCGCGGAGGCCGTGAAGCGTAATTTAGAACCATATGGCAGGCCGTCACCAATGAAGGGATTAGGGTTTGATCGGCTGCCCATTAGAGGTGGACATATATGAACGCGGAGTTAGTTCGAATCGTTGATAGCATTTCAAGGGATAAGAACATCGATAAAGAGGAGGTGTTTTACGATCTCGAACAAGCGATGATGTCCGCAGTGCGCAAAGCCCACGGGCATGCTGAAGAAGTGGTGGTCCAGATTGATCGCCTGACAGGGGATATTACGGCTTCCAAGGACGGGGAGCCTATTGGGATGCATGAGCTTGGGCGAATCGCGGCTCAGACGGCAAAGCAGGTGATGATCCAGAAAATTCGCGAAGCCGAGCGGGGGAGCATTTATGACGAGTTCGTGGAGCGCCAGGGGACCGTTGTCACGGGAACGATCACCCGTTTTGAGGGCGGAGCCCTGATTATCAATCTTGGTCGGGCCGAAGGTTTTCTACCCCGTAGTGAGCAGATTCCTGGGGAAACCCATCACCCCGGTGAGCGAATTCGTTGTCTAATATTGGAGGTTCGGCAGGCTCCGCATCAAGTCAAAATTGTGCTTAGCCGCAGTCATCCCGATTTCATTCGTCGCCTGTTCGAGTTGGAAGTGCCGGAGGTGTCCGAACGGATCATTGAAATCCGGGAGTTGGCCCGGGAGGCGGGTTATCGTACCAAGATTGCCGTCAGTTCCATCGATGCCAAGGTGGATGCGGTGGGTGCCTGTGTGGGTGTTCGGGGCAGCCGTATCAAAAATATTGTTGTGGAGTTGGGGGGGGAAAAGATTGACATTGTCCGATGGAATGAGTCCTCTCAGATTCTTATCAGCAACGCGTTAAAACCCGCGGAAGTCAGCGAGACCGCTCTATGTTTCGAGTTGGGACGAGCTACGGTTGTCGTGCCGGAAGACCAGTTATCGTTGGCCATTGGTAAGCGTGGTCAGAATGTTCGCTTGGCGGCCCGGTTGACTGGATGGGATATCGATATTCTTACGCCGGCGGAATATAACAAGAATCTTGACCTGTTGGAGAAAACCCTGACTCAAATCGAAGGGGTGGATACCCAGATCGTTGATAAGATGATGGCCTTGGGGATTGTCTCTCCCATGGATATCGAGGAAGTGGGTACCAATCCTCTGATCAACGACTTGGGGCTGGCCGAGGAGTTAGCGGAGAAGATTGTTTCCATTGCGGCGGAGGAAGCTAAGAAATTGTCGGCGGAAACGGGTGGGGAAAGCAAGGAACGGTTTGTCCGGTTAGCAGGAGAAAATATACAAGAGACCGCAGATGCCGCTGAAAGCGTCGAGCAAGCATCACCAGAGCAGCTTTTGGCTGCTTCGGAACCCGAGGAGAATGCCGCGGTATCGTTGGAGCAGGAGGTATCTCAAGTTCCGCCTGAGGCCCAGGAAGCCTCTACGGAACAATCTCCCGATGCAGGGGAGAAAGAAGAAGAAAAGCGGCCTATGTTAGGTGAGGCTGAAGTCGGTGGCGAAGATGATTCGTTCACCGAAGATCAATGAGGAATGAAAATTCAATCGCCTTTTTTTGTTGTCCGGTCATTCAGCGTATAAAGATGTTTTTGATTGCGAAAAAAGGCGTGGGATAGTTTGACCAGGGAGGTCAGTTTTGGCGGAAAAATTACGCGTCCATCATCTGAGCAAGGAACTGGGCGTTACCAGTAAGGCCATCGTCGCCAAGTGTCAAAACGAGGGAGTCGATGTCATAACGAATCATATGTCAACCGTTTCGGCAGGATTGGCTGAAACGATTCGGGAATGGTTCAGTAACAGCGAGCATAAGACCTCCGTAGAGACGGCTGCCCCTGTGGACTTGACAAAGGTTAAGCGGCGAAAGCCCTCTAGGCGAAAGAAGAAAACGGAAGAAGCGGGGCAGGACAAGCAAGCCGATCAGCCTGTCGAGTCGGCTAAGACTGCCAAAGAAGCGGCTCAGGAGGGTGCCCAGACAGAAACACCAGCGGAAGTCGAAAAAGAAGTTACCTTGGCAGAAGCGGCTGCGACACAAAAAGAGGTTTCGCAGGCGGCAGATGAAGCATCTGTGCAGGCTGAGCAGAAGAAGCCGGAAAAGGTTCCTGATCTAAATACCACTGAGGAAGTAACTACTGTTTCCGTTGAAGAAGCAGGTAACGAGCCCCTCCTTTCCGAAAAGGAAGGCGAAAAAGCGCCGAGTCAGGAGGACAAAGGCACTGCCTCGCCACGCAAGGATGAGCCTGAGACGCTGAAGCCGGCTGCCAGGGCTCCACAAGAAAAAAGAAAAGGCAAGGAAGAGAAAAAGGAAGTACTTCCGGTTGGTCCCCAGAATATTCCATCGCCGGCTCAGATGAAGGGACCCAAAGTAATCGGATTTTCCAAGCCTGATCCGGTTAGTCCCCGTAGCCCGCGTTCGCGTCCGCGTCCTCGTTCGGGTCCCAGCCCGATGGAGCCTACGGATTTGGACATGGGACGAAGTTCTCGCAAGAAAGGCAAGGGGAAGGAGCAAAAACGCAGCCAACATCGAGCTAATCCTCGACGTTCTGAGCGTTCCCGCTCCGAGATGGGCGAGCGTATGCGGGAATGGAACAATCAGGACCTTTTAGAGCGGCAACGGCGTTTGGAAGAAGCTAGTGGCCGGGGAATCCACACGCGGCGGGCGGTAGAGAAGAAGCCTGCGCAACAACCGCATGTTGCTCCCCGAAAGACTAAGGCTCAGGTAACAGAGCCGATCGTGATTCACGAGCTTTGTTCGGCCTCCGGGATCGGCATGCTGCAACTGATGCCTAAGCTCCGTAAAGAGCACAACATGATGATCAACCGAAATACCGTAATCCCTGCCGACGTGGCTCAATTGGTCATGATTGATTTTGGGGTTGAACTGGAAGTGGTTAAACCCAAAAGCGAGTCGGATAAGTTGGCGGAGGAATTCGTTCAGTACCAGCGCGAAAACCAGAAGCCTCGTCCCCCCGTGGTCACGATGCTTGGGCACGTGGATCATGGGAAAACTTCGCTATTGGATGCCATTCGCAAAACCCAGGTAGCCACGGGTGAAGAAGGGGGTATTACCCAGCATATCGGTGCGTACCAAGTGGAGATTGCAGGACTGTCGGTGACTTTCCTGGATACACCGGGTCACGAGGCGTTCACTTCCATGCGGGCTCGAGGGGCCAATGTCACGGATGTTGTGGTGTTGGTGGTTGCCGCCGACGACGGTTTGATGCCCCAGACTATTGAAGCAATTAATCATGCCAAGGCAGCCAAGGTTTCGATTGTGGTTGCCTTGAATAAGATTGACCTGCCAGGCGTAGATCTGAACAAGATTTATGGCCAATTGGCGGAGATGGAGCTGGCTCCCACGGAATGGGGTGGCGAGACGGACGTGGTCAAAACGTCAGCGACGACGGGGGAAGGGGTGGAAGAACTGATTACCCACTTGGCCACCATGGCGGAGCTTATGGACCTGAAGTCAGATTTTGCCATACCGGCTACGGGGGTTGTGATCGAGGCCCAGATGGAAACTGGCATGGGACCACTGGCCCGGGTTCTATTGAAGGAAGGAACACTCCATCTGGGCGATTTCTTGGTCTGCGGGCCGGGTGCCGGACGCGTGCGGACCATGATGGATGATCGTGGTAGGCGGGTGAAAGAGGCCACTCCGGGGATGCCGGTAGAGGTAGCGGGCTTGGATGAAGTACCCGGTGCCGGGGACACCTTTTACGTGGTGGATTCTCTCCAGCGAGCCAAGAATATCGCGGAGGAAACCAAGGAACGTCGTCGGACGGAAACCTTAGGGCAGATTCACAAACCGCAAACCCTAGAAGACCTGCTTAAAGGCCGGGAAACCGGGGAAATTCCCGAGCTCAACGTTATTCTCAAGGCGGACGTGCAGGGTTCGGTGGACGCCTGCGTGAAATCTCTTTCCGATTTGCCGAGTGATGAGGTGCGGTTGAACTTCATGCATACCGGCGTAGGAGTAATTACGGAAAGTGACGTGGTGTTAGCTGAGGCCAGCGAGGCCTTGATTGTCGGTTTTAATGTGACAGCCGATTCCAAGGCCCAAAAAGAAGCGGAAGCCAAAGGTGTGGAAATCCGCATGTACCGGGTGATCTACAATCTAATCGACGATATCCGCAAGGCCTTGGAGGGCCTGTTGCCCGGTGAGAAAAATGAAGAACTCCGTGGTAAGGCAGAGGTGCGGGAAATTTTCAATCTGACCCGGATCGGGGTGGTGGCAGGTTGTATCGTGTCCGATGGCACCATTGGTCGCAACCATTATGCCCGCGTAATACGCGATGGCCAAATCATTGTGCCCACAGAAAATGACGTGAAGAGAGAACGTCACCGGGCGATTGTCTCGTTGAAGCGGTTCAAGGATGACGTGCGGGAGGTTCGGACCGGTATGGAATGTGGGATCCGGGTGGAAAACTTTTCAGACGTCAAGCCGGGCGACGTCATTGAAGCTTATGAAGTGGTGGAGACGGCCCGCACCTTGTAGCGGTGAAAGTTTTTGTTTTGGAATAGACTGACAGCTGGGAAGATGGATTATCCATTGCAATGGTAATCGGCGCAATGAACTTGAAATTGGCTATTTTTGGGGCGGTTTCCCTGAAAGATAAGCGGCGGGTGGTCAAAAGTCTGAAGGAGCGGCTAATCAACAAGTTCAGCGTTTCTGTGGCGGAAGTCGGATTGCACGAGCGTTATCAGCAAGCGGAACTTGGAGTGGCCATGGTGGGCAGGGATCGGCGGTACGTAGAGAGTTGTCTGGCCAAAATCGTAGATTATGTTCGATCGGACAGGTCTGCTTCGTTGGTGGATTATGAGACCGAATTTTTCTAAATCCGCTTAGCGGCTGGGTAGGGATTGTTAGGATTAAGGCAAAGAAATTGTTGCCCGTTTTTTGATGGTGATGGTCATGAAATCGCATCGGCCGGAAAGAGTCGCCAACGTGGTTCGCAGTGTAGTCAGCGATGCGATAGCCAATAAGCTGAGCGACCCGCGCGTGGAACCTTTTACTTCGGTAACCCGGGTGGAGGTCAGCGGGGACTTGGAATATGCCAAGGTTTGGGTCAGTGTGATGGGTTCGGCGGTGGAACAAGAGCGCACGTTGAAGGGCTTGCAATCCGGTAGAGGTTTTGTGCAACAATTACTCTCCAAGGAGTTGGCCATCCGGGTTTGTCCACGACTTTCTTTCCATCTGGACCAATCGATCAAGCGAGGTGCTCAAACCTTGGAGTTGATTGAGCGGGTGACGGCTGAGCGGGAAGAGCGGGAGGTCGACTGGAACCGGACGGATAACGAAGCGAATCCCTCAGGCGGAGGCGACGCATGAAGCACGGCAGTGAGTACGCGAAACGGGTGAAAAAACTGTTTCAGTCCTTGGTGCGCAAATACGGCAAGCTCCCCGAGGTGGATCAGGCTGATCCGGTTGAGCAACTTTTGTTGGGGATCTTGGTCGAGTGTACCTCTCGGCAGAAAGCGGAGAGCGTGCTCAAGAAAATCATGCAGCAGATGGTTGACTTGAACGAACTGCGGGTAACACCCTCCAATGAACTCGTCCAGATTATGGGTGATAATTTCCCCTTGGCGCAAAGCAAGGCCCAGCAAATAAGTCAAGCATTAAATGCGATTCGCATGCGGCAGGAGACGATGGATTTATCTTTGCTTCGGCAGCGGGGTCGGCGGGAGGCTCGCGAATATTTGGAATCGTTAGAGGGAGTCACTCCGGCGGCGGCGGCAAATGTAGTGCTTTATAGTCTGGACGGTCATGCCATTCCCGTGGATGACTTAACTCTTTACATTTTGCGAAAAGATGAAATTGTCGAACCGGCGGCGGACAAGCATACGGTACAAAATTTCCTGGAGCGGCATATCAACGCCGGCGATTCCCCGGCTTTTGCTATGCTGCTTAACAAATACGTGATGTCTAAAGCTTCACGCGTCCCTGTGGAGAAGCTGCCTGAGCTCTTGGATCCCTCATTGCAGGAAGCTTCTGCGAAAGTGTCTGCCGCTGAAGAACCCAAGGTTGAAACGCGGGAAGAGCAGACTGCAATGTCCTCCTCAAAGGGGAGTATGAGAGCGGAAGACAAGAAAAAGGTGAAGCCTTCTTCACAATCTGGCAAGAGCAAGTCTGTGGAGCACCCAATGAAGAGTGCGGATGGCGGCAAAACAAAGGCGCTTGCCAAAGATACCGCTGCTCGAAAGAATACCCCTAAAAATTCCAAGCGGTCCTCGTCGAAGAAAGCTTCGGCAAAAAAGGCGACGACAAAAAAATCCCCCTCCGGAAAAAAACGAAAGTCCAAGGCGCATAAGAAATGAGTGACAGATATTCCCCGGTGAGCGGAACGGTCGTAAAGGAACGAACGTTTGGCTGGTATAGGGAATTTGTGAAATTTTGACTTGGTTGACCAGCACAAGAGGAGAATGAGCAGATGAGCAAGGAGCGCATGTTAAAGGTCGGTATCCCCAAGGGGAGCCTGTCGGAATCGACGGCTGACCTTTTTCGTCGAGCGGGTTTCCACTTAAGCATTTCTTCACGCGGTTACTACCCCTCGATCGACGATCCCGAGTTGAGCTGTATTATGTTTCGGGCCCAGGAGATGAGTCGCTACGTGGAAGACGGTGTTTTGGACGTGGGCTTGACCGGGCACGACTGGATTTGCGAAAACGGCAGTGACGTGCATGAAGTCTGCGAGCTGGTTTATTCCAAGGCGACTTCTCGGCCGGCGCGATGGGTGTTGGCGGTGCCCAACGAATCTCCTATTCAGAAGCTGGAAGATTTTAAAGGCAAAATTATCAGTACGGAACTGGTTAACGTTACCCGTCAATTCTTTAAGGATAAAGGTATTGATGTGCACATCGAGTTCAGCTGGGGAGCTACTGAGGTCAAGGCACGGTTATTGGACGGCATCGTTGAATTGACGGAAACCGGTTCCTCGCTAAGGGCCAATAGTCTGCGAATCGTGGAAGATATTCTTTCTTCTACCACGCGTTTTATTGCTAATAAAAAAGCGTATGCTGATCCATGGAAGCGGGAAAAGATCGATAGTATCGCCCTGCTGCTACGCGGAGCCATTGAGGCCCGAGCCAAGGTCGGGCTAAAGTTAAATGCCGAACGGAACAATCTGGATAAGGTTCTTAACGTGTTGCCTTCGCAACTGTCGCCTACGATTTCATCTTTGGCGGATGAACATTACGTAGCAGTGGAAGTCATACTCGAAAGCATAGTAGAGCGCCAAATTGTTCCAAAACTGCAGAAGGCAGGAGCTACCAGTATCATAGTCTATCCCTTGAATAAGGTGATCCCATAAAAGAGTAGATTGTAGAGTATTGAACCTTCGGCGAAGTTGCCCGTCACAAATTAATTCGGTAGAGCAATTAGAATATTGGAATGAATATCTCGATTTTTCATCAATTGATTCGACGTTCCATCGCGTGTTTCGCGCAAGGTATCGTAGTTTCCCTGGCCGTCGGGTTATTTATCAGCGGTTGCATTGCTCCATCTGGGCCAAATCGATCTGCCGTTGCGGAAAAGAAGGTGTTTGTGCCCCGGCCGAAACCACCGGGTTTCGATGCCCAGCGGGCTCAAATGGCCTTGAGTGACATCCCGGATAATCCCCCTCGGCCCGAAAAATCGAGCGGCAAAAACGAAAAAGAAATTTCTCCGCATGTTCACCGACACTTGGCCGAGGCCCGGCGACTCTTTGCCGAGCAACGTTTCGCGGAAACCGTCGGTGAACTGGAAAATGTGTTGCGCGATGATGCAGGCAATACCCAGGCCTTGCGATTGGCTTCGGTGGTCCGCCTGCTGGCGGGAAATGAGATGCTGGCTCGTTTTTTTGCCATGCAGGTTCTGTCTGCTAGGCCTGATGATCTTGCCTGTCACTATGTAATCGGCCGGGTGGCAGAGCAGGAAGGTGATACCGAAAAGGCCCTTCGTCGATATCGCCAGGCCTTGAAGTGCCCCTGGGATAAACAGGATGCCCCATACCGGGCCTTGACCCACGTTCATCTTGGTCTCATTCTCCAAGAGCAAGGTTATTACCGTGCTGCCGCCTACCAGTTAAAGGCGTATCGCCGAATGGTGCAGGAGTTGGGGGGTGAGGTCAAACGTCATCCGGAACTGGCGGCTGTTCTTGAAACCCAAAATGAATCAATTGTTTTGCGATTGGCCCAAGCCTACGAGTTGCTGGACAGATATGCCGACGCAGCCGAGGCCTTGAAAGCATTAGCCGACTCGAAGACCGAGGATTACCCTATTCACTCTGCTCTTGTTCGCTTGCTGATGTTAGCGGATCAGGGTGAACAGGCGGCGAACCGTGCCCGGGACTTTGTTGACAATACGCATGGAGACCGTCAGGCGGTGCAGTTACTGCTGGCTGTTTATCGCGAACAGCAGCGCCTGGCCGACGGATTGGACGTGATCGAGGGTATTCTTGCTGATCAGCCGGGCAATATCGACCTGGGTTTGGTGTATGCCGACGCGCTGCAGAATGTTGGCCGTCGCCAACAGGCGGTCGAACATGTGCAAAAGCTGATCGAGGCTCATCCGGAACAGCCCGAACCGCGCTGGAAATTGATTGCTTTGTATCGCCAGGGGGAACAGTGGGCGGATTGGCTGGATGCTGCGGTAAAACAGACGGCGGCGCAGCCCGATCATTATTCACGACTCAATGATGAGTTGCAGGAAATCTCGCCGGAAGTAGCCCGGCGGCTGGTTGAACAGGCCCGCGGCGACTCCAGCGACAAGGCCGGCTTGATTCCCCAAGAGTTACCCGATGATCGTTCCGCCAGTGTTTTGGACTACCTGTTGGGCAAGCTTTGCATGCGCCTTGATCAATATGAACAGGCGGGAGCTTTCTTTGAACAGGCTCGGCAGCGGAGTATGAATTTTATTCTTCCCGTGCTCGGCCAAACGGAACTGCACATGCAACGTTGCCAATGGGAGCAAGCGATCAAGGTTATTGAGGAGTTTCAGGAATATCGCCCTGTGCCTGCTTATGAATTACAAAAGCTGTTAGCTCGTTGTTATGAGGGCTTGGATCGTTATGAACAGGCGGTGGAAGCGTATCGCAAGGCTCTTGACCTGCTGCCGCGAAAGTCAGAAACGCGCATGCAGTTGGCCCGGCTGTATGAGCGCATGGGCTTGCTGCAAAGGGCTCGGGCTCAGTATCAAAAGATCACTTCCCTTGATCCCGATTTTATGGAAGCCCGCGAAGCTCTCGTGCAATCCTGGCTGATGCAGCTTAAGGATCGCGAAGATCAAAAGAAATTAGGTGATTTGCGCAAACAGCTGCTGACCCAGATCGAGCAGATGCAAGAGCGAGCGCCGTATGCGCCGGCGACCCTGCGTTCGAAAGCCCTTTTGAAATTACTGCTCAGCGGCGCCCGTGATCAAAAAGCTTACATTAATACGTTACGCAAATTGGTTGAGAATTTTCCGGAGGATCTGCATACGCGGCGGCTATTGGTAGGTGTTTTGTTTGCCGCAGGTGATGACCAGGCGGCCCGGATTCAGGCTAGGCAAATCCTTGAGCCGGAGCCGCATTGTCCGGTGGCGAACGAAATACTGGCTATGGTGCAGATTCGCGCCCTGCAGTTTGAAGAAGCCGCTCGGCACTTGGAGAAAATGCTCGAGTGTTATCCCAATCGGCTGTCTTGGATTCGCATGTTGGCCAACCTCCGTTTGTTGGAACGCGATTACGCCGGCTCCGCTGAATTATGGCGGCATTTGTTGTCTATTGCCCGGACCGCCGAGCGAAAAGCGGCCTACCGGCAGCAGTTAATCCGCGTTTATCGACTGGGTGAGCAATATGACAAGGCCCGAAAGGTTGCTTCTGATTGGCTGGAGGAAACCGGCGATTTGATGCCTCGCCACCAATTGTTGCTGATTGACTTGGAAGCGGAGGATTACGATCAGTACCTTCGACGCTGCCGAAATTGGCTGATGCAAAAACCGCAGAGTGCTCAACTACGCAACTGGCTGCTACTGGGCTTGCAAAAGGCCGGCAGCGATGACGAGGCTGTCTTGACCGCTTTGCGTTGGCTGGCTGAAGAATCCGCGGATGATGTTATTTTGCGGTGGATCATGCAGACCTTGCAGTCCGCCGACAAGTATGACCAAGCCGTGGAGATCGTTCGTAGCCAGGCGGCCGCTACCAAGGCGGAAACAAAAACCGCCTATCTAAAAATACTGGGGGAACTTTATTTACTTGCCGGCGAGTATGATCAAGCGGTGGCCGTCGCCCAAAGGCTGATTGCTGGCGGGGAGGAAGCTTACCAAGAGCAACTGGGCCTGATTCTGGTCAAGGCGGGGCGGTACGATAAAGCGCTCAGCCATTATCGCCGGTTGCTGAGCCAGGCTTCCGCAGAAGCGGCCAAGGCGGGGATTCTGCGACAGATGGCCTTGGTTCGCCAGCAACAGCAGCGGCCGGACTTGGCCCTGCGACATTTGCGGGAGGCCCATGAGCTGGCTCCGAAGGATGTGGGCATCAACAACGATTTGGGTTATACCCTAGCTGAGGCCGGCCAAGACCTTGACGATGCGGAACGCATGGTCCGCATGGCGGTGGGCCAGGATTTTCTTCAGCCTGCTTATTTGGATAGTATGGGATGGGTCCAGTATAAAAAAGGTCGATTTGCCGAGGCCCGCAAGTGGTTAAGGAGGGCGTCGGCTCTTGAAGGCGGAGAGGACCCGGTCATTTATGAACATTTGGGCGATGCCTGCTGGCGGCTGGGCAAAACGCAGGAAGCGATGATAGCCTGGAAGAACGCCTTGGGTATCCACGCCTGCCAAGTGGACCAAGACTTGACGGTTTCAGATAAAGGTCTGACCGAGCGGATACAGGAAAAACTGGAAGCAGCAGCCGGCGAAGACGAGCCTGCTGTTGCACCGATTGTCGGCGAAGGAGAGCAGTAATGGCAGGACATTCACACTGGGCACGAATTAAACGCAAAAAAGGCGTCAATGATGCGCGGCGAGGTCGGTTATGGAGCAAGTTAAGCAGAAACATCATTGTGGCTGCCAAAGATGGAGGTGGGGATCCGGAAGAGAATCTCTCCTTGCGTTATGCGATCGAGAAGGCCAAACAGGCCAATATGCCCAAGGACACTATCGAAAACGCCGTTAAAAAGGGTACCGGCGACATCGAAGGTGTCGAATACGTGACGGTTGTTTACGAGGGCTACGGTTCTGGCGGCGTGGCTGTATTGGTCGAAGCTTTGACTGAGAATCGCAACCGTACCGGCCCTGAAATAAAGAAAATATTTGAAAAGACAGGCGGCAACATGGGGGCCTCCGGCTGCGTGCAGTGGATGTTTTCCAAGAAAGGCCAGGTTGCCGTGCCCACATCGGGCGCCGACGAAGATAAAATTGCTGAGATCGCCTTGGAAGCCGGTGCGGACGATTATGAGCAATCCGAAGATGTATGGGAGATTTCTTGTGAGCCGTCTGCCTATGAGAATCTACGATCGGCCGTCAAAAACGCTGGTCTTGAGGTCCAGTCCTCGGAATTGTCCATGATTCCCGCCAACAACGTAACGGTTAACGAAGATGACGGTCGAAAGGTGCTCAGGCTCATCGAGGAGTTAGAGGATCACGATGACGTCCAGAATGTGTATTCCAATTTCGAAATTCCTGACGACGTGATGGCCGCCCTTGAGGAATAAGACATAATATATAAAGGCGACCGACGGCACATTTCCTGTATCAATTCATTGGGCCGGAGGATCAGCCATGGCAGCCAATTCTCATGAAACAGTGGGAGCGTGGATTTCTCGCCTGTTGCGGTTGGCGGTAGGCTCTTTATTTTTCTCCGCGGCGGTACGCAAGTTGGGTGGCGGAGCTGAGAGCATCGCCAAGACAGTCGATTATTTCCAAAAGACGTTTGAAGGAACTTGGTTGCCGGGCGAATTGGTCACTGCTCATGCCTATGCTACCCCTTTCGTTGAAGCGTTAATCGTGCTCTGGTTAATCACCGGTATCTTCTTGGCTGTGGGGTGGGTCTTTGCCACTCTGTTCATGATCACGCTGGCTTTCGGGTTGTCCGTGGCCGGCGAATACGGTGGGGCCGCCAACGATTACACTTATGTCCTGATTTTCTGTGTGGGGCTTTATTTCAGCCGGTTTGATTCCTGGCGGTTGAGTTATTTGCGGACGCGCACGAAAACAGAGGTTTAATCTACAGAATAGACGGGGGAGACAGGCCACTGAACGGGTATGCTCGGCTAAGCATCACCACTGGTAAAATCGTTTTGGTTATGCTAAGTTGTATATTAACCCGCTGATCCAGCGGTATTTTTTTACAATGGTGATAAAAGCATGCCTGAGGTAACTGCAGATCAAGTGGCGGCCTGTGGAGTGGTCGGTGCCGGTGGTGG
>CAZMVS010000018.1:0-1988 GCA_964569525.1 uncultured Planctomycetales bacterium | reverse complement strand
CAATACACATCAACCCAGTACAGCGGGCCGTGCACGATCAGCCAGGTGACGATACCCGACAGGGTAATCACGAACGTAACCGCGCATCCCATGCCAAAGGCCAAATCGATCTTGCGGGATACGCCCAGGAACGGACAGATCCCCAGAAACATCGACAACACCAGGTTGTTCACCAATGCAGCGGCAATAAAGACCATGATCAAGTGGCCGGCACTCATTTCTTACCCCCTTTCGAACGCAGATCACGAAGCCAGTTGCTGATTCCGATGACAATTCCCAGCGTCAAAAAGGCGCCCGGCGGCAGAACCATGATCACCCACTCGTGGGCCCCGTAAAAGGAATCGAACATGACCTTGTATCCCAATAACGTGCCGCTACCCATGACTTCACGGATCACTCCGAGAATAACCAGGGCGAAGGTAAAGCCCAGCCCGATCCCGCAGGCGTCGGCGAACGACTTCCACGGCCCGCTCTTGATCGCGCAAACTTCCGCCCGGCAGATGATAATGCAGTTGACGATAATCAGCGGAATAAAGGCACCCAACTGCTTGCTGACGTCATAAAAGTGAGCGGCCAGGAAGCGGTCAGCCAAAGTTACAAAAGTGGCAATAGTCAATGTGAAAATCAAAATCCGTACGTGCGGCCGAATCAACGTCCGCAAGGTCGAGGCGATCAGGTTGGAGCAGATTACCACAAAGGTGGCCGCCGCCCCCATAAACAGGGCGTTCTCCACCGAATTGGTAATGGCCAGCGTGGGACACATGCCCAACAACTGCACCAGTACCGGATTGTCCGAACCGATGCCGGCCTTGAACTGATCGCCGACTGATGTTCCCACTTCATCCGCCATCTTGCAGACTCCTTCCGACTTGAATCTCTTACTTCGTTTTCAACGCGGGGCGCAACTCATTAATAATCTTGTTGGCGATTGTGGTGACCGACTCGCTGGAAATCGTCGCCCCGGTAATAGCCTGAATCTGGTTGTTTTCCTGCCGCTCTTCGTCCGTCAGGTCTTCTTTCACCACTTGCACGTCCCGCGTGGCGTCCAGGTTTTCATATTGGCCGGCCCACTTGGGTTCGACAATCTTATTGCCCAGGCCGGGCGTCTCCTTGTTCTCCACGACTTTCAATCCGGTAATGGTCGTGGTATCCGCAGACAAACCAATGACCAGCTTGATCTTGTCCTGGAAGCCGAAGCCGCTACCTACCAGGCCCCAACCCACGACTTGGCCGCTATCGTCCATGCATTTAAAGACCGTATGCATGTCAATAGTCTCGCGCTCCGCTTCGGCCACGTTGGGCACAACGGCATACACCGCGTCATTGATTTCTTCACGCTTGTTGGTTTCGATTTTCGGGCCGAACACTTTTTCCGCGCCGGCCAACAGAAACGCAAAAATCACTGCCAACAACAAAACCAGCCAGGATTCATTAAAAAACTTTTTCACGGTTGCACCTTGCGTATTTTTATCTCTTTTTCCACGCTCACCGTCATTTTTCGTTACCGCTCAACACGACATTGCAAGCAACACGTCTTATGCAGGCACGTGTCCGCCAAAGGGTGTCGGACGAGTCCACCGTTCGATCAGCGGGGTGGTTGCGTTCATTATCAGGATGGCGAACATCACGCCTTCCGGATACCCGCCGAACAGGCGAATGACCATAACCAGCACACCGGCTCCGAAACCGAAGATCAATCGGCCTTTCGGCGTCAACGGTGCGCCGACGTAATCAGTAGCGATAAAGAATGCCCCGAACAAAAGGGCTCCACTATTCAAATGAAGCAATACCCCTTCGTATGTTTCCGGGGCCGCCAGGTTTGCGATAAAGGCAAATATGCTCGCCCCCACCAACATACCCAACGGCTGTCGCCAGTCGGCGGTACCGCGTATCACCAAGTAAATCCCGCCGATCAAAACGGCCAACGCGCTGCTCTCGCCGAGACAGCCACTGACGTTTCCTAAAAACAGGTCTTTCAACGCGGGGAT
>CAZMVS010000017.1:0-4778 GCA_964569525.1 uncultured Planctomycetales bacterium | reverse complement strand
TGGGTGGTGGCCGCGGGTTTGGTTTGGCTTCCGCCTTTGCGTTCGGCGATCATTTGCTCCAATTTTTTCTGATGTTCGGCACGTGCGCGTTTTTGTTCCGCGGTAGGTATGCGCATGAGCTTCTCTTTCAAGTCTTGGAACATTTTGCGGATAGGGGCTTCCAGGCGCAGCTGCTCCTGGTAAGCTTTGCGAGCCTGGACTCGATAACTTTCATGTTTACTTGAACCGTGTCGGGTGAATAATTCTTCCAGTCGATCATAGCGTTGCTCCAACTCGGCAAATTCTTTCCGCTTTGATTGGCGATAACTATCAGCTCGCTCCATCATGCTGCGGAGAACGGAAAATGCCGTCTGCTGCTGATCCGCATTGAGATGGTACATACGGATAAAGCTGCGGACATAATGTTCCCAACGGTTTTCACTTTTCATGGGTTGTATCGGCCGCTTGCTGATTTTTCGCCGGCCGACTTCGCTACTATACACCTTCCCATCTTTCCAATGGTCGAGTTGAGTTTCCAGCTTATCGAACATTTCGCGGACCACGGCCATATCCCGATCGTGTTTGCGTTTTTGCTCTTCGTTGAGGATTTCCCGCCATTCCTCGTTTCCTTCGATGACCTGCCGGCGGATCGCCTTGGTCAACGGTTCGGCCCGTTGGGCGAATTCCATGGCGATTTCGGGAGCGGGTAGAGACTGTCCCATCTGGTAGGTCATGTATTCGGAAAAGAGTTCCCGTACATCGGCCTCATAATTTTGGAGAAATTCTTTGGAACGTTTAGTCAACAAGGCCCGGGTGTACTTGGCCTGGGCCTCGTTCAGATCATAGTGCCGGCTGATGTTCTGGACATACATATCCAGAACAGCGTCGATATTCCAACCCAAGGGGCTACCCTGGAAGGGGGTTTTTCGCCGCTGCGGATGCTGGGGCTGAGCCTGGGCCGGGAGGACCATTGAAACCAAGAGAAAACCAATGATACCGATAAGGGTTGTCCGCTTTTGCATAAACTTCATTCCTGCGCTTTGGCGTGAGAAGGAAAATAGCTGTTCATTACCGTAGAAGAAACAATTCTCAGCGAGCCTGACTTACTGCCAATAATATCGAGCATATTTTATTTTTATTATACCCAAAAGCCGCTGTCGAGATGCAGCTTTAAGCTAGACGGTCTTTCGGTTTCATCCAGAACCACCCGTTTTGGTGAATGATAAAACACCTTGGAGCGATCGTACAGTTTTGCTTGACAGAAGAATAGGATTTTCGGGATCAAAAAGGGGAGAAGCGTGCAGGCCAGATAAATTCAGGACTAAATATAATCAATTAGAATTTATTCAGGTTGTTGCGGTGCGGGCCTTGGAGGGTTTTAATCGGTGGAATATGTGCTTTATGCGAAGGCGTGGCAGCCGCTTGGACAGATCAACCATCCCGGCGTGGGCCGGGGCGACAGCCAAGCCACGATCAAGCATTTGCCGGGCTTGTGACCAGCAGGCCCGATGCGTATAGGCCAGAGCCAGTTTGTAAATGACCAATTCATTTTGCGGATCGAGATCAAGAGCGTCCTGGCATAGCCGGATGCCCTCTTCGTAGTCGCCCTGGAGGAAACGGCAGACGGCCAAGTTGTGATAGGCGCCGGGGCCTCCGGCATTGGCATCCTGTTCAATCAATTGGCGGAAGTATTTTTCGGCCTCGGCCGGCTTGTACAGTTCCAGCAGGCAGTTTCCCATGGCCATCAAGGCGATAGAATCGTGCGGATTATCTTCCAGAGCCAGAGAGAGGTTATAGCTGGCTTCATGATGTTGCCCCTGACGCAGTTGGGCCTCTCCGAGATAGGTTCTCAAGCCGGGATAATTTTCATCCAATGCCAAGGCGGACTCGAAATGTTGGACCGCCGCCGCTGAATCACCCTTTTGAGAAGCGATCATCCCCATCATGACGCTGGCCCGGGAATAGGTAGGATCGAGGTCAAGCACCTGACGGAACTTGGCTTCGGCGCCGGCGAGGTCATCGATTTCCACCAACAGATCGCCCAGGTCGGCGAGGATCTCGGTGTTGCCCGGTTCCTGCCGGAGGGCGGAGAGGTAAAATTCGCGAGCGTTGTCGTATTCTCGCCGGGCGCGGAAGATTTCGGCGATTCGTTGTCGAACGGAGGGGAAGCGGGGTTCTATTTCCAAGGTTCGCTTCCAACAATAAATAGCCCGGTCATATTGTCCGCGGCAGGCGAGTGACTCGGCAATATGATGAAAGCAATGGGGACAGAGCGGCTCGATCTGCTGGGCAAGATAGAACATGGTTTCGGCCTGTTCGTGGCGTCCCATGCGGGTATAGGCGGCGATGCGATGGCAATAGGCGGGTTCGAAGTCTGGATGGTCTTGGGCGATTTTCTCAAATTTCCGGACGGCGTCGGCATAGCGTCCGACGCGGATGAGGTCCACGCCAAGGGCGGTTTCCACGTCCAAAGAATCGGAATTCAATTCCAGCGAGGCAAGGTAAGCCTCAATAGCTTCTTGAAAGCGGTCCAGATGGTCGAGGATATGCCCGCGTTGGGCATGCCAGACGGGATCATTGGGATTGATGGCAATGGCAGCTTCCAACTCACCAAGCGCTTCCGACCATTGCTCCGCTTCGGTCAGTTGCAAAGCTTTTTCTATGCGCGTTTCCGCGTCCTGCCACTCATTCATGGCTACTGCTCGCACTACTAAAGACGAAGTGATACCGTTTCTGTTAATAGGTATCGGATGTTTTTCGAACCACTGAGGTAGAAAACAAGTTTTTCCTGCAGAAAGAGGTGGCTTTTAATGATGAGGCATGGTTATCGGGCGAAAGGCGGCGGGAGGGTAAGCCGATCGTAGCAGAAACTTCCCTTGGGGTGCTTTACGACACACCGGTTAGCAGAAGGAAGGTCCGGTAATTATCGCTACGGTTTTACAAAAATAGTGAGGGGAGAGCACGATTCCGGCGCGCCGGGAGAAATGACATCCTGCGGAGACGTTGCAGGCATGGGGAGGATTTAAGATTTCTCACCCGATGAATCGGGTTTGAAATGACAGAAGCGGGATTGAAACGATACACAAGGGATTTGAGATTACGCGCGGGGAAATATTTTCAAGTGTGTTGGCCGAAGTTGTAGGCTTCGTCGAAAGCGTGGTGGAAGTTGAAGATGTTTTCGAAGTCTTCGATAGTATCGGAGGGCTGTTTTTGGAGCCAGCCATTCTCTACAAGGGCAAAAATGATAGTCCCGACATCTTCGGTACTGTGAATGTTCCAACGGGCGAGCACGCTACGGGCCATTAGTCCCCATCGTTTCAAGGCGGTGTCGCGAATAGCCCAGCATAGCTGTTGGCCGGTGACATGGCGGTTCATGCGTTCCGGCCCGCCGACTTGTTCGAGCGCTCGGAGGATGTCGGGAGGCAGATTTTGTTGAAGGTATCGATACTGAAGTTCCGGGTAATCGACCTCGTGATGGGCCATCCAGCGGGCGACAGCGACTTCATCTTCGCTCATGGAGCCGTGGGTTATCTCGGCCGCTTCCCCGATGCATTCCTGCACGAAGACAAAGGCATCCAGGGGATACTTATTGAGTTCCCGAACAATTTGCTCGATTGGTTTGTGAGGATTCCGGGGCATTATTTATCTACACGTTCTCCGATGAACCCTAGGAAGAATTATCCCGTCGATTTCGCTTTCGCCGACCACGTTGTCCGCGGCGTCCGCGACGTTTTCGACGCGCACTGCGGGAACCGCTTTGGCCATCATCGCCGCTTGGCTGCTCTTTAGCTTGCTCGGGGGAAACGGCGGAATCGCCCTGGTCCACATCAACATGATCCGGAGTTGGTTCCGGAATCGGCGGAACGGTCTTTTCTTCGTCCTGCTGTTGAGGGGAGCCGGCGAAAGATTTTTGGACCGATTCTTTCGTAGTAGAAACGGACTTGGAGCCCCCGCCGTTTTCCGGTTCTTCCTCCGGCTGAGGTGGCGGCGTGATTCCGGTTTCCAGTATTTCTTCGGCAGCCACTGCTACGATTCGCTGGTCGGTGGTTTTGATCTTGACCAGTTGGCAGAGGATCTGGCGATCGATCACTCGGCCGATCCGTTCTTCGGTGCGAATCCAGATGCCATTGCGCGGTAAATTTTTGTTCAAGGTATCGTAATGTTCATTCTCGTAGCGGAGGCAGCATTTCAAGCGTCCGCATCGCCCGCTGACCTTGGATAAGTCGAGGGTGGTTTTTTGCAGCTTGGCCATGGACATGGTCACGGGCTTAAGATTTTTGAGGAAATTTTTGCAACAGCATTCGCGGCCGCAGGTTTCATAGTCAGCCAACAAGCGGGCTTCATCGCGAGCGCCGATTTGGCGCATCTCAATGCGGGTTTGGAACTCCGAAGCCAGTCGGCGGACCAGTTCACGGAAATCGACCCGTTCTTCAGCCATGAAGTAGAAAACGATGCGTTCGCCGCCAAGGATCTGTTCGCAATCCACGAGCTTGATATCGAGGTCGACTTCTTCAGCCAACCGCCGACAGGTTTTCACTTTTTCGGCAGCATTTTCTGCTATGTGTCGATGATCATTGAGATCGTCGGGAGTGGCCTGTCGTAAAACGCGACCGGCATTGGCGCGATAGGTATCCCCCCCGCTGTTTTCGGCATAGGAATACATTTGTTCACTGGAAACCTGAGCAGGGCAGCGAGGCGTGGTCAGCTCCAGGGGTTGTCCCATTTCGATCCCCCGATCGGTGGAGACAACAACCCAGCTGTTGTAGGGGAACTCCATATTCGGCGGGTAGGTGAACTCT
>CAZMVS010000016.1:0-9212 GCA_964569525.1 uncultured Planctomycetales bacterium | reverse complement strand
GGCGACGCAACCACCTGCTACAACTACTTTGCGGCTAACCAGGGATATCAGAATCCGTCGATGCGGGGCATCATTTCGGATGAATATGCCAGTGCCTGGGTAACGGACGAACAGTTTGATATTTATACCCAGGCGGTCCAGATGCTGCACGATACGCCGGAATTCGACGGCAAGTGGTTCATTCCCTACCTGGCCGCGCCGCCGATTTCCGAAGGTATGGAGCGCTTTGTCGAAAAGTGTGTCAACCTTGGTTACGCTTTTGCCAACGAACGCTACCTGTGGGAGCAGCGTTATGAATCCGATTTGTATCCGGCCATCAATGGTGGATTCGCTGTAGTCGCCGGTGAATGGAACGCTGCCGTGCCGAACTCTGTACAACGACTCATAATGGTTCCCGGCTTACTGTGCGCCCCGTCGCAAAGTCTCAACGTTAATCCGAATGCGGATTTCAAAGTGTTCATGGACCGGATCATGTATAACATGGCTAACTCGTCACAATGCCAGGGGCTATACGGTTTGCAGTGGTATTATTCTCGCTATTGCGACGAGGAGAATCTCCGTTATGCGGCTGCGTTGTCGCGCCATTATTGCATCGAGGGAAATACGTCGCTAATGAATAACGACCCTTACATATTGACCCATATTCTCGACGCCGATTTCGAGCAAGGCACGACGAAATGGACTATCACGCCGGCAACCGGCGATTCGATGGAAACACGTACAGCGGATACTTATTCGTGGATCCAAGGCCGCTATCCGCAAACTAATCAGGGTGATACCTTTTTATGGACCAAACGGGACGCCTCCGCCCCGAATGTTTTCAGCCAGCAGATCAAGGACCTTCAGCCGGGTCGGTTTTATTCACTTAAGATGATCACCGGTGACTATAACGATTGGGTGGCCGGAGTCTCCGCGGAAAAGGTCCATGAGCTATCTATCAACATTACCGGCGCGGATGTCCGGCAGGCTTTTAGCTCCAACTATTATAGTAATTATTCGAAGGCTAATGATCGCTTCAACAGCAACAATCCGTTTTGGATGAACTATCACTGGCGTGTGTTCAAGGCGACAGAAACAACGGCTGATCTGAGTATTTCCGATTGGCCGACCTCGGGCGGTCCTGGGGATGACATCGGCCAGGAACTTATGTTCAACTTTATCGAGTGCAGCCTTATTGGCCGGTGGATAAAACGCTCGCAGTTTCTTCCACACCATTATGCGACGTTGCGATCTCCGCCTCGCCACCTGAAGCTTCCGGGCAGACCAGCTATACCGTGAAGTTAAAGGAGGACACGGAGGTGACGTTGACTGCTCCGCAGATTGTGTCGACCGGCAGCGAAGGTCTTGAGTTCGCTCGTTGGCGCCTAATAAACGATTCCGTGGTCCTCCTACCCATCGACGAAGGTAACGGTACCATTACCCGCGACATCAGCTGCAACAGCAACCACGGCAGCATCAGCGGCGCGGCGTGGGTGGAGACCGATCGCGGCACCGCCCTGGATTTTGACGGAATCGACGATATGGTCGATTGCGCCGGAAGCGAATCGCTCGATCCGGGTGACGCGGTCACGCTGAGCGTTTGGGTCAATCCTGACCAGGTGCCATCCGGCGAGGTCGGCATTGCGGGAAAATACTTTGATCAATACCTCTTGAGCTTCTATAAATACGGCCGGTGCTGGTGGTATGTCGGTTCAGGCGGGAACAATTGCAATGCGACGCTGCCGGTCGGCGTGTGGAGCCACGTGGTCGGAACGTTCGACGGAACAACCATGCGGTTGTATATCAACGGTGAACAGGTAGCGGAACAGGCGTCTTCTTTTTCAACCGTACCGTCTGGAAACAATTTCTGGGTTGGGCGTCATCAAAGTGGTGAAGGGACGTACTTCGACGGCAAGGTAGCAGCCGTTAAAGTTTATAGCCGGGCGCTGTCTGCGGCCGAAGTTGAGAACGAATATCAAAACGGACCGGAAGCTTATGCAGGTGAGCCGCAGCCCGAGGAGCAGAACGTTTTAACCACAACCTTAAATCAAAACGTGACGGTGATGGCGGAGTATGAGGACTGTAGCACTATCGTGAACTACTACCTTGATGCAGACGGCGACGGTTTTGGTGATCCGGCTAACTGCATTATTGTCACTAATTGCCTGGTACCGCAGGGATATGTGCTGAATTATACTGACTGCAATGATGCTGATCCGGAAGCTTATCCGTATGGCCCCGGCGACCAGGATGGTGATTGTGACGTGGATCTGTCAGACTTTGGCCACTTTCAAGCCTGCCTCAGTGGTCCCAACGTACCCCAAAACAACCTTGATTGCGATCTGGCCAAACTGGATGCTGACGACGACGTGGACAATGATGATTTAAGCATCTTCCGCAGCCATATGAGCAAAGCCATGTTGCCAACCGATCCACTTTGCGGTGATTGATATTCGTCACCGGGCTACGCGAGCGGAGCCGCCTTGCATGACTTTTTCGACTTCGGCAAGGGTGGCCATGGTGGTATCGCCGGGGGTGGTCATGGCCAGTGCACCATGAGCGGCGCCGTAATCCACGCATTCCTGCGGTGACTTGCCCGCCAAAAAACCGTAGATCAATCCGGACGCGAAACTGTCTCCGCCGCCGACACGGTCGTAGATTTCGAGATTTTCGCGCTGGGTCGCTTCGTAAAATTTCCCATCCGCATAAAGAACCGCACCCCAGTCGTTGATTGTTGCTGTTTTGGCGTTGCGCAACGTGGTAGCCACCGCCTTGAAGTTGGGGTAGGCGGCGACGACGGTTTCGATCATTTTTTTGAACTTGGCGGGATCCAGCTTGGAGAGGTTTTCGTCAAGGCCTTCTACATCAAAACCCAGAGCGGCGGAAAAATCTTCCTCATTACCGAGCATCACGTCCACGTAGGGAGCAATCTGCCGGTTGATTTCGCGGGCCCGTTTCTGGCCGCCGATGTCCTTCCAGAGCGAGGGACGATAGTTGAGGTCATACGAAATTATGGTGCCGGCGTCGCGGGCGGCTTCCATGGCTTCGATGGCCAACTCGGGCGTGCTTTCGGAAAGGGCGCAGAAGATGCCACCGCAGTGAAACCAGCGGGCGCCTTCGTCGTGAAAGATTTTTTTCCAGTCGATATCCCCCTTTTTCAACAGGCTGGCGGCGGAGTGGCCGCGATCGGAGCAGCCCTTGGCGGCGCGGACGCCGAAACCTTTTTCCGTAAAGTTCAGGCCGATGCGCGCTTTGCGACCGATACCGTCAAAAGGCAGCCACTTGACGTGCGACATATCCACTCCGCCTTGAAAAATCAGATCTTCAAGCAGGCGGCCGACTTCGTTGTCCACGATGGCGGTAACGGTGGTGGTTTTCATGCCGAAGCAACGCCGCAGGCCGCGGGTAACGTTATATTCGCCCCCACCTTCCCAGACGCGAAAGTTGCGCGCCGTGCGCACGCGACCGTCGCCGGGATCAAGGCGGAGCATGATTTCACCAAGAGAGACGGCATCCCACATACATTTATTATCTGGTCGCAGTTTCAAGGTGGAAATGGCAGGCCTCCTTATTATCTAAACGCAAACGAAATATTTTTGAATTCAACAAATTACTTTGCCCAACAACAGCACGTATGCTGCTCAAATTTTACAACTCTTTCATGTGGAATCCGCCGTCAATGTTGATCACTTCGCCGGTGGAGAAGGGGAAATAACCCTGGCCGATAGCGGCGACGGCTTTACCCACGTCCATCGGCTGGCCCCAACGGCGGATCGGCGTTATGCCTTCCTTGATGAGCTTGTCATATTTTTTGGTCACGCCGGCTGTCATGTCGGTAGCGACAATGCCGGGGCGAACTTCGTACACGTTGATCCCATATTCCGCCAGCCGACTGGCGAAAAGAGAGGTAACCATGGCAAGGCCCGCCTTGCTGATGCAATATTCACCACGATTGACGCTGGCGGCGTAAGCGGAAATCGAATTCACATTAACGATCCTGGCCGTCGGGATCGTTTTTGCCCTGAGTTGCTGAATCATAAAATTGGCAGCGGCCTGTGTTAAAAAGAACGGGCCTTTGAGATTAACGTTCATCACTTTCTGGTAGTTCTCTTCGGTAGTTTCAAGGATGTCAAGGCGTTCAGGAGGAGCGATGCCGGCATTGTTGATCAGCATGTCCAGCCGACCAATGTTTTCCATGCAATATTCCAGGAGCAGGTGTCGATGCTCGGGAACGGAGATATCAGCCTGGCAGGTATCAGCTTTGCCGCCTTCTTTTTCGATGGCTTCGACCACTTCTTCTGCGGCAATGTTGTTGCGGTTGTAGTTAACGAGCACGGTGAAGCCCGCCTTGCCGAGTTCAAGGGCAATACCTTTGCCGATACCACGTGACGCGCCGGTGACCAAGGCTACTGGTTGTTTGTTCATGGTTGAGACTCCCTGTGTTGAATTCAGGATTTCAAGCAGGTCCGAATCCGCGTTGTTGTTCGCTATGACTCTAGCAGATTGTGATTATTTCTCGCAAACACACGAAAATCGGAACTGCCATAAATGCATAATGTAGAACGCGGCGGAGCGTTTGCCAAGGCCGAATTTCGAAGACTTTTTCCAGCGGTTATTCCAGCCCGTCGCTCAGGCCGGCCTGGAGACGGGGCATGACTTCGTTAATACAGCGTTCGATGGTGGTCATCAGATGGTGCAGATTATCCGGGACGATGGACAGCGGGGGCATAATGACGATAACGTCAGCGAGCGGTCGGACAATGACACCGTATTGCGTGGCATGGGCGCAGACCTGGGCTCCGACCTGGTCGCCATAAGGATAGGCCTGGCGGGTTTGCTTGTCGCGGACCAGTTCGACGCCGGCGATCATGCCCCACTGGCGGACGTCGCCGACATATTGGTTCCGGGCCAGGCGGCCCAGATATTGAGCAAGAATTTCAATTTTGGGAGGCAGGTTGTCGAGTACGCGATCCTTTTCCAGAATGTCGAGCGACGCATGGGCGGCGGCACAGCCGAGAGGGTTCCCGGTATAGGTATGGCCGTGATAAAAGGTGCGGCCAGCGTCTATCGCACCGAAAAAGGCGTTATAAATTTCGTCGTGAGTAAGCGTAGCCGCCAGAGGCATGTACCCGCCGGTCAGCCCCTTGGAGATGCAGAGAAAATCGGGAGTGACATCTTCATGGTCGCAGGCGAACATTCTTCCTGTGCGGCCCAGGCCGGTGGCTACTTCGTCGGCGATCAGAAGGGTGTCGTGCTGATCGCAAAGGCTGCGGATCTTTTTAAGATGGCCCGGGGGCGCGGTGATGATTCCACCGGCACATTGCACGAGCGGTTCGATAATGACGGCGGCGATTTGGCCGGGATTCTCTTCAAGCAGTTGACCGACTCTTTCGGCACAGGCCAAGCCGCAGGTGTCGGGTGATTTTTGCAGCGGGCAACGATAGCAGTAGGGCGTGGGGGCGAATTCGGTTTCGAACAATAGAGGCTTATAGGCTTTGTGGAAAAGGTCAATGCCACCTAAGCTGACGGAGCCAACAGTGTCACCGTGATAAGCTTCACCCAGGGCGATGAATTTGCGGCGATTGGTTTGACCACGGTGTTGCCAATAGGCGAAAGCCTGCTTGCAGGCGACTTCCACGCTGGTGGAACCGTCATCGGAGTAAAAGACCTTGGACAAGGGCCTGGGGGCGATATTGACCAGGCGTTCTGCCAGTTCAATGGCAGGCGGCGAGGCCAGCCCGAGTTGGGTGGTATGGGCGATCTTGTTCAGCTGATTAATGATAGCTTGGTCGATCTCAGGATGGCGATGGCCGTGAAGGTTGCACCATAGGCTGGAGTGACCGTCGATATAGCGGTTGCCGTGAATATCAATAAGGTAGTCACCCTCGCCGGCTTCAATAATCAGCGGATCGAAACGGTTCCATAGACTGTGCTGGGTAAAAGGATGCCAAACGTAGCGGCGATCCATGTCAGCCAACTGCTTCTGTCGACCGTCGGTTATATTGTGGTTATTGCGGTTCATTTTTCATTGCTTTCTTAGTCGTTTATTCAAGTACGATCTGTGCAAGGTAATAACGATGAATGTTTTGTCAATGCGGGTTATAGCAGTTCCGCTTTTCCTGTAACGGCCTGATAATGAGCGATATCCTTTTTCAACTCCATTTTTCAGCTTTACCGCCACTGCGCACAAATAGGGCTTGCTCCCATTTTCGCGGCGGGCGGGTTGGTGGTATGTTAGATGGTCCCGATGGATTTCCGTTTTGAATTGAATCGCATGCCTTGAGGAAACATTTGCAGTGTGTGCAGCACGAGGACAGTCCGGCCCAATGCTATGGACGGAGCAGCCCGATACGCGGGAGGGTCCGGTGGCCCGGGTGGCGATGAAAGCCCCGGTGGACAAGGAATATACCTTCCGCGTGCCGGACGAATTGGCCGAAGCGGTACAGCCGGGCAAGCGCTTACTGGTACCATTCGGGCGAAAAGCTCGGCTGGAGGTCGCCTTTTGCATTTCGATCGGCCGTGAACAATGGACCAGCACGTTAAAAGCTGTACAAGAGGTGCTGGACGACCAGCGGCTGTTGAGTGACGAGCTGTTGGAGTTGGGCCGGTGGATGTCGCGGTATTACTGTTGTCCCTTGGGGCGGACGTTGGCGGCCATGGCGCCAGAGGCAATTCGCAAACAGAGTGGTTTTCGGACCATCCGGACGGTTTTTCCTCAAGAGGGCATGGAGGAAGATGCCGGGCGTTCCGCCAAGCGAAAGGCAGTGGCTGAATATTTGAAGGAACATCCGCAAGGTGTGGAACTGGGGCAACTGGTATCCGCCACGGGAGTCAGCAAAAATGTGGTCAAAGCAATGGCCAAGGTTGAAGCGGTGGAAATCCGCGTACATCGAGAGGCCCCGCCTGCACCGAATTTCGATCGGCCAGGCGAGGAACCGGCGTTTGAATTGAACCCCGCCCAGCAGGCGGCGGTCAAACGAATCAAGGCCTTGGCGGACGAGGATCAGTTCCGGGCGGTTTTATTGCATGGCGTCAGCGGCAGCGGCAAGACGGAAGTTTACATTCGATCGATGCGCAACGTGCTGGCGGTAGGCAAGCAGGTCATCATGCTGGTGCCCGAGATCGCTTTGACCACGCAGATCGTACAGCGATTGTGCAGCCGATTCGAAGACATCGCCCTGGTCCATAGCGGGTTGACGGGGGTGCAACGTTCGTTGACCTTTGCCGCCATTGCCCGGGGCGAAAAGCGGGTGGTGATCGGCACACGCAGTGCGGTTTTCGCCCCGTGCCCGGACCTGGGTTTGATCGTGGTGGACGAAGAGCAGGAGGGTAGTTACAAAAACCAGCAATCCCCCCGTTTTCATACCCGCGACGTGGCCATCAAGCGGGCGCAGTTGCGATCCATACCTGTAGTCATGGGAACAGCCACGCCCTCGTTGGAGACGTGGCAGAATTGCCAAACCCGCAAGCATTTTGAAAAAATCGTGCTGCCTACCCGCGTGGCGGGATTGGCCTTGCCCGTGGTGCGGTTCGTTGATTTGCGGGAGGAGCAGCGACAGCGCCGATCGGAAGAAAAGGCACGGCAGCAGAAGAGATCCGCGGTTCACCTGATGTCCCGGGAGATGGAAAAAGGCTTGTATGACGTTCTTAAAACAGGCCAGCAAGCGGTTTTGCTATTGAATCGGCGGGGGTATGCGAATTACCTGGTGTGTAGTCGTTGCCGGTCAACAATTACTTGCCCTCGCTGTCGGGTGAATATGGTCTTTCACAGCACCACAAGCCAGGCGGTGTGTCACTATTGCTATCAGAAGATGACCTTACCTCAGCGTTGTCCGGATATGAGTTGCGGGGGAAAACTGATTCGGTTCGGCATGGGTACCCAGCGCCTGGAAGAAGAGCTCAGCCGCAAGTTTCCCCAGGCGCGAGTTGTACGGGCGGACAGTGACACGATGAAGCGCAGTGGCGATTACGAAACCATGATCGAGCGTTTTTCCCAGCGGGAGTTCGACATTTTGCTCGGCACGCAAATGATCGCCAAGGGGCTGGACTTTCCTTTTGTTTCTTTTGTTGGGGTGGTCAATGCCGACACCTCGATGGCTTTTCCGGATTTTCGTTCGGCCGAGCGGACCTTTCAAATGATTACCCAGGTGGCCGGCCGCGCCGGTCGCGCTGAACAAGGCGCCGACGGCGGCGGGGTGGTGATCCAGAGCTTGGCCGGGCTGACCATGCCCCTCCGCTTTGCCATGAAGCATGATTACGAATCATTCGCAGAAGAGGAACTGCGGATCCGCAAACGGGTTGGCTGGCCGCCGTTCAGCCGACTGGCCCGGGTGGTGGTTTCCTACGCCTCCCAATCCCAAGCCCGGCAAAAGGCTCAGGAATTGGCGAGAAAGATTCGGGATTTTATCGGACAACATTCACTGTCCGCGGACGTGTTGGGACCGCAAAGTGCACCCCTGGCCCGGCTGCGAAATCAATACCGATTCGATTTTCTGATCCGTGCGGCCGATGCAGGGCGACTGTTGCAGACCCTGGAACAACTCCGCGAAGCCAACGTGCTGGGCACCTCCGCCAAGTCAGCCTTGATCGACGTGGATCCAATGTCCGTTTTATAGAAACCTCTTTTTAGAGCCACTTTTTGTTCTAGGCAGGCCTTTTATCTATCCCAACCTCGACGCCGACCTTGGAAATACGGTAGAATACAGATTTCATGTGATGAACAACCAGATTTTGTAAGGTTACAGGCAAGGGTAGGATTATGCACCCCATACAAGATGTTAATGTACGTGAGATGATCCCGCTGCTACCCCCGCGGCAGTTGATCCAGGAGCAACCTCTCAGTCAGACCGCCGCGGAGACAGTGAGCGAAATGAGGGAGGCGGTTAAGCGGATCATGGACGGTTCGGATCGGCGAGTCATGGCGATTGTCGGGCCGTGTTCCATTCATGATGAACGTAAAGCCATTGAGTATGCTGGGCGACTTCGCAACGTAGCCGAACGGATTAAAGATCGGCTGCTGGTGATTATGCGGGTATATTTCGAAAAACCGCGCACCACGGTGGGCTGGAAGGGGCTGATTAACGATCCCCAGTTGGATGGGACCTTTGATATCGAAACCGGTTTACGGATTGCTAGGCGGATTTTGTTGCATATTACCGAGGCCGGTTTACCGACAGCCACGGAAATGCTCGAGCCGATCACCCCACAGTACCTCGCCGACTTGATCACATTGG
>CAZMVS010000015.1:0-6031 GCA_964569525.1 uncultured Planctomycetales bacterium | reverse complement strand
TATGTCGGGGCCTGCACCTGGTTGGAGTGAGGATTGATTTGCCCGAGTCTGCCGATTTCGTGCGGGATAAAGCCTCTGCGGCAGCACGTCCTATTTTTCGATCATCGACTCTTTATTTACGCTTGCAACCGTTGAGTGTGATTACCGGTGACCTGGTTGTGCCGGAAGTGGTGGCCGTTGATCCGGAGATCAACCTGGTTCGACGCTTGCCGACGGGGGTGGGCAACTGGGAGATCATGTTACGTCACTGGGAGAAAAGACGAAAGCGACAGGGGCCAATGAGCCTGCCGGTTATTCGCCTGCGGAACGTGCGTTTGCACGAATATCTATTGGCGGACAAAGGAGGCATCAGTGGCGGCACGCAGACTATTTGGGTTGATGCCCAGCCTGAAGGGGGGCACCTGTATGACGTAGATATTACCAAGTATCTTTCCGAAAACGATACGCAAAGCGATGCTGTAGTGCAGAAGGGTGAGTCGGGCCGCTTGAAAATAGACATGAATGCGTTGGCTGTTTCCGGCAGCCTACCGAGTATGAGCATTGATGAGTTGCTGTTCACCGCTTCGCCGGAAATTCATCACTGGTTGGAAGTGCTGGCCCTGCGAGGCCGAATTCGGGTGGATCATTTTGAGTTTGAGCCGGAACGACGGGCGAAAGCGTTTCTGTCGTTACACGATGTATCCATGTCGTTACCGATCGATGCCCAAGAGCGGAAAGATCCCGAGCGTTCGCGTTTTGTCAAGATGAAGGGTATTTCGGGAAAGATATCTTTTGCTGGCAGAGGAGCGGAAGTTGACTTGGCGGGCCGCTTTCGCGACTGCCCCATGCGTGTCAAGGGAAGGATGACGTTGCCCGAAGGAAAGTGGGGGGGATTGGAAACCGTCGGCTTTGACTTACGGGTGACGATGGAGAATGTTTTGTTGCCTCGTCACGGTCGGCAGGCGGGTCAGGAAGAAGTCCGTTTTATCCAAAGCTGGGAACGGTTGTCTGAGTTTTTGCATCATTACGATGCGACAGGACCAGTTGATATGTTCGCTCTGTTGCACAAGAGTCCGGGCAGCGACGAAAGTATTCGGCTGGTGGAAGGTGACATGACGGGGAAGGGTAACTCGGTTTGTTATTTTCGTTTTCCATATCAAGCGAAAGAAGCTAGGGGGACAGTTCGTTTCCGCCGGGACGGTGGTCTGACCATTAAAGACATACGTGCAACTCATGGTCAGGGGCGGTTAAGCTTGAGCGGTGAGGTGGCAGGTTGGGGTAAACACTATGCCGCCGCGCTGGACATCGAGGGGCGAAATATTCGGTTGGATCAGAACCTTTTGGAATGCTTGTCTCCAAGGGATCGCCGATTATGCAAAATGTTTAACGCCCGGGCGTGTATGGATGTTGATGTACACTTGGAGCGTAAGCAGGTTTCGCCGGAGGTAGAGAAGAATCCGTGGCAAGCCACTGTTGATGTACGCTTCAAGGATGGTTCGGTGAAGTTCGAGAAATTCCCGTATCCGCTGGAGAATTTGAGGGGACGAATATCCATTTCGGGGGGTGAATTTCGAATTGAGCGTTTGCAGGCTGGCCGAGGCAAGGCGAAAGTTGCATTGTCGGGCATAGCCAGCCGGGGAAAAGATGGGCGGGCGGACGTGGACCTGGATCTTGAGGCGGCGAGCGTGCCCCTGGATGAAATGCTGGCTGAGGCCCTGCCCGAGGAGTCGAAAGCTTTGTATCAGCGTTTCGCGCCGGCCGGTCGATTCGATTTAAAGGGACGGGTGTTTACCGGTAATCAAAACGGAAAAACCAAGTACGATTTACATGTTTCATTTTCTGATGTTTCTTGGCGATGGCCGGAAAGTTCTGCCAAGCTGACGGATTCAAAAGGGCGGGTACATATTGCCTCGAATAAGCTTGCTGTAGAGTCGCTGGAAACAACTTTCGGGGAATCGAAGCTACATCTCAGCGGTCAATATGAATTGGCGACTTCTGCGACGGTGGATTTGCATTTGCAAAGTGACGAGTTGAAGTTGGATGATGCGCTGCAGCAGGCCCTGCCGGAAACTCTGGGCAAACTGTGGCAGATGTTTCAACCGACCGGTTCGATCGGATTGGATGTTAAGTGTTGTCAGCGAAAGCAACCTGCGACCAGGCCGGCAGAGGGGGATTACACTTACAAGGCGGTTATCAAGCCGAAGGATTGCACGGCTGTTCTTTCTCGTTTTCCCTTGCCGTTGAAGAAGATCAATGGCCACTTGGTTGTGACCCCGGGGCAGGTGGATATTAAGCATGTGAAAGCGACGGCGGGAAAAGCGAAGTTTGAATTGGCCGGTTGCGTGGAAAAACAAAGCTCTCAAATGCGTGCGAAGCTGAAATTGGATGCACAGAATATTCGTTTCACTGAGGCCTTTCGAAACGCGGTTCCCTGGCGGATCCGCCGCATGTGGAATGATGTTCAGCCGAAGGGCAAAGTGGATTTCAAAATTGATGAGCTGATATTGGCTGTTCAAGACGGGGAGACGAAGCAGTTGTCCATGGTCGGCTCAGCGGACATGCACGATCTGGAGCTTGATCTTGGGGCTAAATTATCGAATATGCGGGGGGATTTTACCGGGCGCGTGGAATTGGCTGATCCGTTATCTGTTAATGGGCAACTATCTTTTAAGCAGTTACGTGTTGATGAACTTTTATTAACCGGAGCATCGGCGACAATCGAGCGTTCGCGGAACAGTTCGGTTTTGAGCGTGCAAGACATAATGGGAGAATTGTACGGGGGGAAAATAATCGGGCGGGCTGAGGTGGATTTCGCCCCGAAATTACCAAAATATGGTTTATCATTGACCGGCCGGGATATTTCCCTGCAAAAGTTATTGAATGCCAAACGCGATGCGGACAAGCCGCCGGTCGAGTTGAAAGGGCAGGTAGAGGGTAACCTGGCTTTGGCCGGACAATTTAACGATCCCCGCAGCCGACATGGGGGAGGCTCGGTTTTCATCAGCCAAGCCCAGATGTTCAAGGTGCCATTGTTACTAACCCTTTTGCAGGTCATTCATTTTTCGATTGACGACAACAACGCGTTTCAGGACGCGACTTTTCGGTTCGCTGTTGACGAACAGGACGTGATTTTGGAGGAAATTGATTTGCGAGGAAGGGCGTTTTCCATGATTGGGGCAGGTCGGATTCATCTTCCCAAGCTGGGATTGAATTTAACGCTGCTGTTGGGTAGCCCATTGGATCTGCCACGGGTGGAGGTGCTGTCCGAGTTTGTCGAGGGTGTTGCCCGCGAGTTGGTGGAGGTTCGCGTGGAAGGTTCGCTGGAAAAGCCCGAGTTCCGAGCGGATATTGTGCGCAGCTTGAAAAAGACTTTGAATACGATTCTTAACGCTCGGCGATCAAGGGTCTCATCTCAAAAATAATGTATTGTTCCTTAAGCTACTCAAGAATATTTAACCGCCGGCGGGTTGGGTTTGACGTTTGGCTTTTTCCTCCGCAGCCTGGATAAAGGCGACCAATTGCGGCGCAGAGACCATACCATCCAATCGTATCAGAACCTGCTCTTTCGGTGTCATGGCAACCAAAGAGGGGATGACTGATATGCTATGTTTATTCGCGAGATTGCCGTATTTATCTACGTCAACGTTAATGACCATCCAATTTTCCAGCACCTTTTGTACTTCTTGCTGAGGCATAATCTTTTCAGATAGGACATGGCAGGGTCCGCACCAGTCCGCCTCAAATTTAAGCAGAATCATCTGCTTGTTTTCTTTGGCCTCGGTGATGGATTTTTGGATGTCCACCGGCTTGCTATTTGATTTTGAATGCCGGGAGTTTTGATTACAGCTCGAACCGGCCAAGCATACCAAAAGTAGTCCCGAAAGTAAGATGGCTACCACTGCAGGACAGTGATAAAAACCGCGATGTCGCATATGTTGTTCTCCAATAATTGACATTTCCAAGCCGCCGAATTCACCTTTTTATGTTACGAGTAAACATCGTATATTTCCAACAAAATTCAATGAAATTATCATTAAGCAACCGGGAAGGACCTTATCATTGTATTTTACGCATTATCGAAACAGGTGGTGAATCCGCGGGCGCAGTTATAGGCTGGGATTGCGTCGCTGGAAAGGCACGGCGCCGGTAAACCCACGCTACGGGCATGCGGTAAGGCCTTTTGCCTCGCCAAATGACATGGTCCGGAACCGGTTCGAAATATTGTTGCAATTGTTGTTTTGTCGGCACATTCTTATAGATGCGATTGTTCAGGCTGATTATGAGATAGTCGGCATTTTCCAGAGGTGGGCCGAAAAGGGGACTCTCTTGGGGATCGCGCTGAATCAATTCAAAGGGCAGCTTGTGTTGGTTTTGGTAATGATCGATGACGTGATTATCCCACAGATAGCTGACCACACGTTTGTCGGGAGCGATATTGTTACGACACCACTCTAATATATCTACCGTACCGTCGTTGGTGACCTGAACAAGGTTGCGATATCCCCGGGTTTGAGCCCCCAGCCAGCGGTTGCCGACCATCTCATAACCGAAGTATCCGAATTGCGGATAGACGCGAAATACATTCCAGCCGAGAAACAGACATGACGTGACGATGGCTGCAATCCATGCTGATTGCCAGCCTTTCCTGGTTTGCAGATACGCCACACCGTGAAAAACAAAAGCGCTGAGTAAAAGTATAAGCAGTGGATAAATGCTCATGAGGTAAAAGGTTTGCCGGATAGGCAGGGCGGTTAAAAGCAGAATATAAATAATGACGACGGCCAGAAGGAGGCGAATAAGGGCATCCTTCGGGGAGCGGATCCAGGCCCAGACCAGGGCAGCCAGCGTGAAAAAGCCCAAAGGTGCGTTGAGTTTCAGCAGAATGATCCCCAGGTACAGTCGGGCCGGGTCGATAAAGTTCGTCATGGGGTGAGCATGGTGTGATTGTGTAAGTTGGCGGTATAAAGCCCGTGGCACCTGGATTTGTAAAACATGTTCTGGAAAAAAGGCCAAGCAAAAGGCACAGGCCAGACAGATAATGGTCAGCCAACCCCATAGTGGAGACCAGATGAAGCCCGGTTTGAGAATGCGGCGTTGTCGAGGAGGAAATAGCAGCAGCTCGCCGAAAGGAATCACCAGTATGGTCAGCCCGATTATCCAGAATACAGCAGCCAAACGGTTCATTCTTAATTGGGTTGCCGTCATGGCCAGGAACTGTAAAACAATTGTCCCGGCTGCCCAGAATATGGTCGGATAAGTTTCATGTCGTGGGGTGCTTTTTGTGACCTCCATTCGATAATGCATATAGTCGAAGATCACAAAGGCCGGTATAAGCATGACGCTGTAAAACTTTGTTGCCAGGGCCAATCCCAAGGCCAAAGCGAAAAGGGTTAATCGTTCCGTGTTGCGCTGACGAAGGTAATAGACAAAGGCCCAGACGGCCAAGAGCACGAACAGTGGACAGAAAGCGTCACCTTCAGTGAAGGCAGTTCGCCCGAATCCCAGGAAATAAGGAGAAAACGCCAGCAGGCCGGAGGCCAGTAATCCAGTGGCCAGGTTAAACCAGCGCCAGCCCAGGTACCCGGTCAGCATGACGGCCCCGGCGGCGAAGACGATACTGACCAGGCGGGCCAGATCCAGGGACGGCCCGAAGACGGTATAAAAATAAGCGGTTACATAACAAGGCAGGCGGGCCTGGGAAGCGTCCAGGCCACTGCCGACCAATGGATGTTGCAAGAGGGTGATTGCAGCCCGATGATCGTTCATCTCGTCCCACAAGGGATTGATGCCCTGCACCGAAAACCAGGCTAATACAGCAAACAACACCGCAAAAGCCATGCTGCCGGCTAATCCCCAAGGGACAAATCGTGAAGTTGTTTGTTCCGGTTGATCGGCCATGGACATGATTCTAAAAGAGATGCGCAAATAGTCCACCATCGGTTGGCCCGTTGCCGGGCGAGCGTTGAATCGTTTTATGCGGTAATCGGTTTATCGGCGGGGGCGCCGGGCGTATTGGGGTACCGATGATAGAATGCATGGGCGGGGGGGGGGG
>CAZMVS010000014.1:0-17450 GCA_964569525.1 uncultured Planctomycetales bacterium | reverse complement strand
GGCAGGCGGCGGGGCCATTCCACTCTGAAAAGATTTATTCAACCTGAGAGCGGGGCGTTGTCAAAGGCGGGTTTCCGGCGATAATCGCTATTCATGGCCAGGAAAAAGCGCCACAATTCGAAAGTCGAGCCGATGCTATTCCCCCCGTCTCCTGAATCGACGGCCGGGCAACATTATTACTATGTTACGCAGCGACCCTGGCCGAGCCTGCTGTTCGTGCTGCCCATGTTACTGGTGTTCGAATTGGGAACCTATTTTCGTCAGGGCACGATGGGCGGGGCAACCTCGCAATTGGTGGCTACCTTTCTGATCGAGAAGATGGTGGCTGTCTTCGGCTCCAGCGGGTTTTTCTTTCCCGGCCTGGTAACCATCGCCATCCTGTTAGCCATTCACATTGTCGGCAAACACCCCTGGAAGTTCGATCCGTTCGTGTTGCCCGGCATGTTGGGGGAAAGCCTGCTGTGGACGTTGCCTTTGTTGGTGTTCAATCGTGTGTTGCACACGGCAGTATTGGCCGGGGGCAAAATACAGGATCAATGGATCGACGAAGTCATCTGCAGTTTTGGGGCGGGTTTATATGAAGAACTTATCTTTCGGCTGATTTGTATTACCGTATTGGTGATTGTATTGATTGACGTGTGCAAGCTACCCCGAACAGCGGCGGGCATTTTTATCATGATGGTATCCGCGGTTTTGTTCGCCGCCCAGCATCATCCTCCCTTGGGAACCCAACCTTTTATTCTGTCGGACTTTTTGTTTCGTATAGCGGCAGGCTTATTCCTGGCCGGCCTGTTTGCTTTTCGTGGTTTTGGTATCGCCGCCGGCTGCCATTCCTTTTATAATGTGATAGTGGTTACCATCGGGACCATACAGTCCTGAGTTCTACGCGTCTTGTGTGGGATGGGGTAAGGTTTTGTTTCATTGCCTGCTGATCCTTTGTCAGGTATGCCACCGGACGACTTCGCAATCAATGATGACGTTTTGGAGCTACTTTACGCAACGGATAAACAGCTGTGGTTCACAGCATGTACGTCAGTTCAAGTTGATCGGTTGCACACAGGATAAGCGTTAGCGTCTTCCAAGCAGGCCGGTCGGGACATAAGGGTCAGCAGTAAAATGCTGCAGGGAGGTGGCATGCGAAGGATTCGTATTACGGGATTGGTGCGCCAGGCGGAGGAGTTCTGCCGGGCCATGAGCGGGCCGTTGAGCCCGGCTCGCCGTCGAGAGTTGGCTTCCCGCTTGGAACATTCCGTGCAGGAGGTGGAAAAAATTCTTCGGCATCACCACCTGTCCGCCCGACACTTACCCGCCCCTTCCCGTCGGGCCTATTATTTTCTCAAAGAAGTGGATTTGAACCGGGTTTCGGAAAGCCACGAAGATGACAACGGCGAAAAGTCCGCCGTCCAGCCGACAAATACCGTCGGCCTGCGTGGTTTACGCAGCTTTCTGGATTGCGTGTTGGACGATATTTCATTGACCATGCGCTCCGGAAAATTCAATCGCAACGCTACTCTGAAAGTTATCAGCGGAACTGCCGATCGCCTGAACAACATGATGACCAAGCAGGCTTTGGCGGCCGACCAGTTAAAACCGCAAACGCGCCAGATGGTGGCCTGGTTCCGGTACTTTTCCGAGACTGAACATGCCGATAAGTTGATCGCCGCGGTTCGCCGGGGTTTGTCCGTTTTTGGTTCCCTGCCTATGGACCGATTAGGTTGGCGGATGCCCATGGCTGTTCATTTTCGACCGACCAGTTATCTTTATGCCTGGCGGATCGTGAAAGGCACAACGCGGATCACCCTGGCCACTCCGATGGTCGCGTTTGGCGAACAAGACCTGGAACGTTTAGGTCGGCAGATTATGGGCAGCCGCAAACATCGCCCGGAGTTGGCCGAGGCCATGCAACGCGATTCGTATCAGCGGGTGGTTACCGAATTGGAAACGTTGGCCGGCGCGTGCCGATCGGAAAAGGGGATGGCTTATGATTTGGGCGCTGTGTTCGGGCGGGTGAATCAAGCTTATTTCAAAGGGCGAATGTCACGTCCCCGGCTGATGTGGGGCAGCCGCATGAACGGGCACAAATTCGGCCATTACGATTTCGAAACCGACACGGTCTGCCTCAGCAGCATCCTTGATCGTCCAGCGGTTCCCGCTTACGTGGTGGACGGCGTTATGCACCATGAGCTACTGCATAAAAAACACGGCTTCCAATGGCAAGGCAATCGCCGCTACGTCCACACCGCCGCCTTCAAAGCCGAGGAAAAAACCTTCCAACACTATCGTGAAGTGGAGGCGTATCTGAACAAGCTGAGTCGCCAAGCGGGGTAAGGGGATTTGCACCCCGCAGTTTATAAACTAATTACGGCCACAAGATGGTTATATTTGCATTAAAAATTCGCTGCTTGGTGGATCCAAAAAGTCGCGGGTTCAAGTTGATTGAATTATTCTTCCGGGCTTTCTCTTAAACATATTTCTCCACGATCGGTAATGTAAATAACAAATAATCAGGGCGAAGCCGAAATAAATTAATACCATCATCCATACAACAAAAGGCACGGAACTTCTATATGGCGTTTTGTTTTCTGGCAGAATGGGCCGCGTCATTTGGAAAAGGATCGTTGTTTCACCGAGCGGGGCTGCGTTTGCGCAAAGGTGAGCCATTATATTGGGAAGCATAAAACCAAAGGGCGTGGGCCATGCCATGGCAATGGTTTCCAGGGTTAAAGGCACGGCATGATCAAGACGCCCGACACCTCGGGCCGCGCCTATCCCAAATAAAGACGCGACAGATCCATACCCTGCAACAATCGGCCCGGAGTCCACATTCTGCCGGGGATTTGGATAATCAGAGGTGAATTCACGAAACCCCACCAGGAAACGTTTTTCCTTCCAATAGCTTTTCACATAATTGGCATACCATTTTTCGGCAATCTCAAGATCAAGTTCCGGCGCGAAGTTCAAAATACCCGAATTCGCACAACCCCGTGCCTCAGAAACGGGGAATCCCGTACCAGAGTCAACGGCATAAGCGGGCATACCTTTCTTCGTTAAAGTGGCGGAATCCAAAGTTTTCATCACCGCCTTTTTTAATTCCACGTGATCTGTTTTCAGCAATTTGTCCGCCCTTAAGATGGCCGCCGCCGCCCACAGCACATCATTCGGATAGCACTCTCCAGGATAGTCATCAAGCAAATGTGTCTTGGCCACCGTTAATTCTCGGCCAAGAGTATTCACTTGGGTTTTCAGAATATCCCTGTATTGCTTGTCGGAAGACATTTTTTCATAGCTGGTAAGGCCCATAATGAGCAACATGCGGTAAAAAAGATTCTTTTCCGAGCGATAAGAATCTCCCCATTTCTTTTTCACCCATGTCCCGGTCGCAGGATCAACGATAATTTGCGCAGCGGATTTCGAGGCTTCCAATATCACATGCCGCTGCTTGTCAGCATCCGCCCCCGCTTGCTTTTGTAATCTTTCATGTATCTCCTCCGCGGTAAGTAAATAAAACACAGAACCAAACATCGGCCATTCCGTAGCGGCGATATCTTCGTGATCGATATTAGCTGCATGCCGGGATGCGATATATTGGTTAGCCCATTTTGTAAAACGCTCAGATGTCTTGACAAAATGGTTGATGGCAAAGTTTGGTATTTTTCCTTCTTTAAGTTCTGCACTGAATACGGCTCTCAGGCTATAGAAGCCCGGGTACAAGAAAAAACACCAGACGATGGCAAGTACGATAATGGTGCCGGCGGATTGCGCAATAACTCTATATGTCCACAGCTTTTGTTTATTCGTTTCTGATTTTGCCAATAAGTAATCAAGTAACCCGATGGCAAAGAGGGGTATTAAAAGAATGGCAAATATTAGATAAATCATTATTTGAATCAAACAATGGTTATACAGAAAAGGGGAAGCAGGCACAAATCAGGCATTTGTATATAAAAGTAGAACTAAAAATCTATTTTTACATCCCCGAAAGAAGTGCCCACGGCCCGGGCGGCGGCGATGAAGGGGTTATCCGGGAGGACAGTACGTTGCTTACCGGCGACTTCTTCCACGGGCACACTGGTGACCTTGTTATTTTGCATGGCCACCATGTGGTTGAACCGGCCGGCCATTAACAATTCCATGGCCTTGTAGCCGAACAGCGTGGCCAGGGTGCGGTCGGTGGCGACGGGAGTACCGCCACGCTGCACGTGGCCGAGGATGGTCTCCCGGCAGACAAGGTCGGTGCCTTCTTCCAATTGTCGTCTAAGAACAGCACTGATTCCGCCCAAGCGGATGGGGTCGGGACTTTCGGAAACTACGCGATGGACAACCTGTTGGCCGCCTTCGGGTTTGGCCCCTTCAGAGACGGCAATGATGGTGAACTTCTTGCCGTAGTGACTCCGCCTTAAACAGACATCGCGAACCAAGTCCAGCTTGTAAGGAATTTCGGGGATCAAAATCACGTCGGCTCCGCTGGCCAAGCCGGCATGAAGGGTGAGCCAACCGGCGTTACGCCCCATGAGTTCCACGATCATGACCCGATGATGGCTGGAAGCGGTGGAATGAATGCGGTCCAACGCTTCGGCGGCGGTGCTGACGGCAGTGAGAAAACCGAAGGTGATCTCCGTATGCATCAGGTCGTTGTCAATAGTTTTGGGCACCCCGACGCAGGGAATACCATTGCGGGCCAGGTGCGCAGTGCCTGCCATGGTGCCGTCGCCGCCGATACAAACCAAAGCATCGAGCTTGCGATCGTGTACGTGTTCGACAACCCGATCGGTGACGTCATCAAAAATCGGTTGATCTTGTTCGTCGCGGCCGACGGCGAAATGAGCGGGATTGGCCTTGTTGCTGGTGCCGAGTATGGTGCCGCCCTGGGTAAGGATATTGGAAACGTCGTTGGTGGTCAGCCGGTGCATCCGATTGCGGATCAGGCCGAGGAAGCCGTCTTCTACCCCCCAAACTTCCAGGCCGTGCTGAAAAATGGCAGACTTGGTCACCGCCCGGATCACCGCGTTCAGGCCGGGGCAGTCACCTCCTCCAGTTAGAACCCCAATACGTTTCATGCGCTTTGACTTCATTGCGTCAGCTCGCAAGGTAAAAACTGTTTATAGGCGATGGATGAACCCAATGCAGACCATCAACCGGGCTGAGGCAAGGGGCCGGAATCCAGTCCGGGTTCGGGCGGCGATTCATCCTGGGCGGATTTGGCGGGCTGCTTGGTCGTGCCGGCCTCATCCTTGTCCAGCAGGTCGCTGACCGTGGGGCGATCCAAAGTTTCGCCGCGAATCAATGCGTGTACTTCGGCGGCATCCAGGGTCTCGTACTTGAGCAGGGCCTGGGCCAAAGCTTCGAGTTTGTCCCGGTTTTCTCCGAGAACTCGCCGAGTATCTTCGTAAGCCTCATTAATGACCCGCTTGACTTCTTCATCGATAATCTGGGCGGTTGATGGTGAGTAGTCATGTCCGCCGGGCAGATCCATCCACATGGTTCTGGACTCGTTCTCGTCGCCATAGTAAATGAAGCCCACCCGGTTACTCATACCCCATTCAGTGATCATCTTGCGAGCCATCTGGGTGGCCTGACGAATATCCGCGGAAGCGCCGGTATTAACGTCACCTATAAACATTTCCTCAGCGATTCGTCCCGCGCAGAGTACCCGCAAAGTGGCCCGGATCCATTTTTCACTGTAAGTGGTGCGGTCCTTTTCCGGTAGCGAGAACGACGCTCCACCATACGGGCCGCGGGGAATGATGCTCACCTTGTGCAACGGATCAGTATCAGGCAGCAGACACTGGATAAGGGAATGTCCGCCCTCGTGATACGCGGTGGCAATACGTTCTTTTTCGTCGACGACCCGGCTCTTTTTCTGGCGCCCCCAACGGACCTTGTCGCGGGCCTCTTCCAGGTCGCTCATTTCGACGTAATCCTTGTTCGCCAAAGTGGCCAGTAGGGCCGCCTCGTTGATGATGGCCTGAAGATCCGCACCACTGAACATGGGCGTACTGCGGGCCAGTTTCTGCATGTCCACGTCCTGGGCGAGCTTGATCTTTCGGGCGTGAACTTTGAGGATTTCCAATCGGCCCTGCACGTCGGGCAAGGGTACGAATACCTGCCGGTCGAAACGTCCCGGTCGCACCAAGGCCGGATCAAGCACGTCCGCCCGGTTAGTGGCAGCAATGACGATCACCTGGTCGGAAGTTTCAAAGCCGTCCATTTCCACCAGGATGGCATTAAGAGTCTGTTCCCGTTCATCGTGCCCACCGCTGCTGAAGCCGGCGCCCCGCTTTCTGCCGACGGCGTCGATCTCGTCCAGGAAGATAATACAGGGAGAATTCTCCTTGGCCTGTTTGAACAAATCACGCACGCGAGAGGCCCCGACACCGACAAACATCTCCACGAAATCACTGCCGGAAATACTGAAGAAAGGCACCTCCGCCTCACCGGCGATGGCCTTGGCTAAAAGCGTTTTTCCGCAGCCTGGATCACCGACCAGCAGCACGCCGCGGGGAATGCGTCCCCCCAACCGCTGAAAACGCTTGGGATTTTTAAGAAACTCGATGATTTCGGTGACTTCTTCCTTGGCCTCATCAATGCCGGCCACGTCGTTGAAGGTCACGTTAGTATGTTCCTTGGAGGTCACCCGGTGCTTGGAGCGGCCGAAGTTGCCCAGCATACCCCCCGGTCCGCCGCCGGCGCCACGGAATTGGCGGAAAACGAAGAACCAAATAAAGGCGAAGACCAGCAGCCAAGGAATGATACTGATCAGAACATTGAACCAGACGCCGCTTTCCGGGTCGGCGTCAACCTTCGCATCGGGGCATTCATTCTTTAAATACTTGATGAAATCGAGGTTCACCGCCTGTCGAGGCCAATTGACCTTGAACTTCGTTTTGGTCTGATCGGGGCCTTGAACCTCTTTCAACTCGCCAACGATTTTCCCGTTATTATCCTGAATGGTCAGGCTCTTGATGTTGTTGTCTTCCACGTGGGTCAGGAATTCGTCCACGCTCAGTTCGCGGGCCTCGCCCATACCGTCCATCATCATCATGACCAGCATGAGGGCGAAAACAATGAAAACCACCCAGCCGAGCACGTGACGGGACATGCGCACAGGAGGCCCGGGGGGCTTGTTGGGGCCCTGGTTGTTATTCTTATCCGGTTTTTGGTCAGACATCAGCTTATTTCCCTGGGCTTGCAATTAGTTGTCGGCGGCGAATGCTGATCTTTGCTGTAAGATCAATACTCCTTTGCAAAAAATAAAGTCTCAACAGCTTGAAGCAGCAGTATAGGTTCACCCTAATAATAGGCGACTCACCAAGGCCTTTCCATGCTTTGTACAACCTTACGGGCCAAGCGAGTGACCGCGTCATCATAGGCATTATGCACGTTTTCCCCTGCAGGGCGAACGTATTCCACGGTGGTCACAAAACGAGGATTCTCAGCCAATATCTTCCCCGTCCGCATATCCTGCCAACGGTAGCGGATCGCCAAGGTGGCCGCCGTCTGCCTCGGCTGGTCGGTCCAGATATCCTCACCCAGTGTGGATTGCCGCCATTCCAGCACCTCGGCTTTGAGAATGGTATCGGCTTTTTCCCGGCGGCTATTTGTATAAGGCGTGATTCGATCGATTTCTTTGCGTAAAGCTTCGGTCAACTTGAATTCGATTCCCCGCCGAAATTCCCGCGATTCGGCCATATCCACATAAACACTTCCTACCGACTCGCGATAAAGAGAATCTGACGAATAACCACACCCCGCCAGCAGGCCCGATAACACAAGGATGGTGCAAAACCCTTCGACGGCTCGCATTCGAGCGCCGCCACCCCGTAATATTCGTTTATTTCTGCTTTTCATACGCTGTTCTCTCATCCCTGTTCAGCCGGTTTCGTAGTTGCTTCCGCTGCGGTGTTCGCGGAAATCTCGCCAAGTTCTTGTAATTTATTGGCGGCTTCCATGCCGGCTGGTGTATCCGGCCAATTCCGCACCGTTTTTAGGTAATAGAATTTCGCCGCCTGCAGGTGTTCCGTTCGCTTGTAAAATTCCGCAATATGCAGACTCTTGTCCGCTCGAGTGGAGGCGATCTGTTCCAGGATGACCGCCACCTCCTGCTGGCTGGCCAACTCCGGATACTGCTTTTGAAACTGGGTAAACCGTTCCTCCGCTTCGATCAAGGCGGACTCGTCGTAACGGATACCGGCAAAACTGGCCAACGCCGAGCGAGCCGCTTGCAAAAGGGCATAGCTATGATGACGCGTGCGCGGATAATCACGAGCATAAATAGTGTAGGTATCCTCGGCCAAACCGAATTCCCCCGTGGTATAGTAATAATCCGCCTTAGCCAACAAGGCCCAGGAGGCAAAATCCGTATCCGGGTAATTAACGGTCAGCTCGTCGAGGATTTCCAACCCGCCGTCTTCATTGCTCATTCGCAACAATCCACCCCAAACCTTACGCTTTTTGCCGGCCAAATATTGCTCCGCGATGCGAAATTCACCGGAAAGGGCTTTCTCGGCGTAAAGCGATCCGGGATAATTGTCCAGCAGCCGGCGATAAGCCTTGTGGGCTTTGTGGTATTCCTCCAATTCAAGGTAACAGGTACCCCGCAGATAGATCGCTTCGGGATACCGGGCCGAATCGGGATATTGTTCCACCCATTCATCAAGAATGGAAAGGGTGATTTCGTATTCATCACGGGCCAGCCAACTACGGGAGATGGCCAAGTCGCCCTCCTCGGTGCCGGCCACCGGTTCCGGTGAAGCCTGCCACTGCTGTTTCTGCGGGTCAAAAGTCATCTGCTCAGCATGCCGCCGGGGAGGCTTGGGGATATCCGCCAGCACCACCGCGGACAAACCCAGGGCGATGACCAGCGAAAGACCGGAACCGAGGAAACGTATGGAGTTGGTGCACAATAAAGTCATATTTGTCTTACGAATCGAGGACGCAAAAACGGAATTCGATCGATTTATCAACGGGTCGGCCTCATCCGCGCGCAACTCAACCGACCGATCTTGATTATAAACCGGGCCATCAGTCCGGGCAATCGTTGTCGGTCGGGGGTGATGACGCGGATTCGTCCATTTTCGACATTGTTGTCTCCGGCGATTGGGGCTGATCGGCGGGTAACGGTTTCGACCGGCGTAGTACCAGGAATTGCGAGAGGATTGCCCCTGCCAACAGGATAAAAGAGAGGGCAACCCGGATGATCCAGATTGTGCCTCTTTGGGAAAGGCGGAATTCGTAAGTCTTATCCATGACCACCCGGGGACACTTTAAAATCCCCTCGTCGGCAGCCCACTGCACATAGCCAAATATCCCGCCGGGCGGATAAGCCTGTTGCAGGGAAGTGCGAATATGTTCCGCCGTTTGTTGTTTCAGATGTTGTTTTTCCTCCGGCCCAAGCACCCGGGGCAAATGGCCCAGCAACCGCTCGGATACCGTAGGGGCCAACTGAGCATACTCCCCAAACAAGCCGGTAGCGATCGTAATGAAGGTGACCGACAGACTGACCACCAGCATTTTGGCCACTGAAGGTTTGGAGCAGCTCCGCCCAGCTCGATACATGACCGCCCCAATAATCAGGCCCATGAGGAACACGAAAAAAACGCCCATAAAGGCGGGCAGAAAAGCGAGGTAGCTGTACAGCCAACCGGCCGGCACCGCGACGATAATTCCACAGATCAAGGCCCGTAACATAGGATAACCGAGGCTGGCAGGTGGATTGATTGTAGTGCTGTCATTCATGGTCGGCAGTTTAAACCCATTCCCACCGGCCTGCCAGAAAAGAGATGACGTAAAACCAATTTGAAATTGCCGGTGTTTAGTGCCCAAAAGCTGCTGAAAAACGCCGCGCCGGTGTAATCGGTATTTGTTAAGGGCGGGTGAATGTAAAATCCCCCTGCCAGTATTGAAAAAAGGGTAAAACCTCCGATTTCCGTGATTGGTCACAATATATATGTATATGTGAGTGGGTCGGTTTTCTGCTGCGGCTTTATCACGAGACGCCCCCGACGAGAGGGCGAGGCCCTTATTTTCAAAAGAAATTGCTTTCGATAGACAAAATAGCGTGTATCCTGCCTCATAGAGAGTAGTGACAGGGATTGCCATTGGAAAATGATCTCCGACAAGGATTGGCTGCGGGGAGTGTGGCGGCTTACCGCAAGGCGTATGACCGATACGGGGCGGCGCTGTTTACAGTCGCCCTGCGCATGTTAGGCAATACCCAGGACGCCGAAGACGCGGTGCAGGAAGTATTCACGGCCCTGGTTCGCAGCCGGGAGAAATTACTCCAGGTGGCCAACTTGAAGGCTTATCTGTTCACTTCGTTGCGGAACGCCGCCGGGCAAATTTATGGGCGACGACAAAAACTGGCAATCACCGGCCTGGAGGAGACGCAGTGGTCAACCGATTCCCCCTCTGATCATGTGGCACAGGCCGAGGGATTGTGGGAGATGGTCGGGCGGCTACCCCTCGAGCAGCGGGAGGTGTTGGCTTTGAAAATCCACGGCGAACTGACCTTTAGAGAGATCGGCAAGATTTACGGCATCAGCCCCAACACCGCCGCCAGCCGCTACCGCTACGCCCTGCAGAAATTGAAAAAGCTACTGGAGACAAACCGATGTTAAACGAAAACGGCTTACCCGATGAACTGGCCGAACTCGAACAGGAACTGCAACGCGAAACACACGCCCCGAACCCTGCCCTGGAAGACAAGGTACTCGCCGACGTTCAACAGCAATTGCGCAGCGAACAACGCAACGACTTCTGGCAATTTGCCGCCGGTGTCGCCGCCGCCGTGCTGCTTGTCCTGAACCTGGCCTTAAGCACGTCAATCAGCACCGGGGCGGCGCCCCGCATGAAACATCACGTAACAAAATCCGTAAATATACAACTGGACGCGAAAGAGTTAGGCCTTTCAGATAAAGAACTCAGGCGACAAGCTTTGTTGTTGGCTGCATGTGACGAGATGATCTTGTACGCAAGGCCGTACGGTTCACCAGGCAACTATTCCGAAATTTTGAACCGTTAGGAGCGAATCATGGGACACACACTCTTCTGGCTGGAAGCGGCGATAACCTCCGTGTTGTTCATCGCGTTGGGGCTGAGTCTGGTGTCCGATCCTCAACAACGCGGGTCGCGCTGGATGGTAAAGTTGGTTACGTATATTGTGATCATTCTGCTGACATTTGTTGCATTCTTTACCTGGCAGGAGTATTCAACGGGCGGAACATCACCCCATCTTTATTTACCATTTGATGTATTTCTGTTGGCCTTGACTGTCATGCTGATCTTCAGGGACAAGCGCTGGACCCGTTGGCTGGAATGGGTTCTGACCGTTGTATTCCCATGTTTTCTGGCAGTGTCTGTCGCGTTTTTCGTATTGAAGAATGATCGGGTGGGGGCCGGGAAGAATGCAATAGTGTATATTTCCCTGATATCTATAGCTTACCTTCTGGCTTCCTATCTCCTGGCAAGGCTTCGTCATCCACGGCAATTTCCCTGGCTGGTGTGGACACAATTGGTCCTGCTGTCCTGGATATTGATCATCGCCGGTTTTGCCGCTGTCGAAATTTGGATGGCGGGTGCTGTTATACCGTTGATCTCCTCAGTGACAGCATTCATGGTATTTGTCATTGCGTCGACACTCATCATCAGATACGGCACAAAATCCGCACCCGAATCGAATGTCCCCCGGGCAGCCACCTGGCGATTGAACCGTTTGACACTGGCCTGGGCGGTGGCCTTTTTGTTCACCAGCATGACCTTATGGAATCTTTACCTGGATGTTTCCAGCCAGATGGCCACCAAACGGGTGGAAGCGGGTACCATTGCCAACTCCCTCGCGCCAGCCCAGGTCCCGGATGCGCTGAACGCTGCCGTGATCTACCAACACGCAGCGGAAGTCTTGGATGACCGACAAACCGAAATGTGGACCTGGCAGTATACGGTTGGCAAATGGATGCCCTCAAGGCATCGCGAATTCAATCCCGACGATGAAAAAATGCTCGCCTTCCTGCAAAAGAATGAACCAGTGGTCGAGTTTCTTCATAAGGCCGCGGATCGCCCCGCTTGCAACTTCGGAACGCAGTTTAACCCTCCCTCCGTTGGTATTCTCCTTCCACATTTAAGTTATGTTCGTGGTCTCGGAAATTTATTGTATTTGTCCGCCCGGGTGAAAGCGTACCAAGGGAATATGCAAGGCGCGATGAAGGACCTCAACGCCTTGTTTTCATTGGCCGATCATTGTTCTTCGCAACCTTTGTTAATTACAACCATTGTTGCAATTGGATTGGAAACAGAAGCGTTTGAAACATTGCAGTACATCGTGAAAAAGGGTGGATTACCCAAAGAGGCCCTTGATCAATTGCGGCTGAATCCCCATCTGAATTTCAAACCTGCTTTACAAAACGGTATTCGAATGGAGAAGGCCCTTGGTATATGGATGTTTACAAACCCGCATCCGTCCGAAATGGTCTCGTCTAAATACAGTTGGGTTCACGTTTTAATCGAAACCATAGGCAAGATTCCTTACCGCGTATTTCTATGGGAAAAGGATATGGAGCTGTGCCTGGATTGGATGGAAAAACAGGAAAAATTCGCCAGGCAGTTTTACGTGTACAGCCAAAAATGGAAACAGTTCGAAACAGAAATAAAGAAAAAACTAGGCATACTGGGATATGCTTTCATGCCGGCTTTCTCCCGAGCTGCTGAGCTCACCGCCGCGGCAGATGCTTCGCACCGATTGGCCTTATTGGCCGTAGCGATGTTGGAATATCGTTTGGAAGAAGGCAGCTTCCCCGATCAACTGGATCAGCTTACCCCGAAATACATGACAAATATTCCAAGGGATCCCTTTAGCTGGAAACAATTGAATATGATCAAGTCCGATGGACATACAATTATCTACAGCATTGGCGAGGACTTGAAGGACGACGGGGGCAAGCCATGGGACGACAAAGAAAGAAAAGGTGATCTGATCTTCAAGCTGGATGGATAACTTCAGCAGTGGTGCCGACGAACAGTTGATGATTTGGTATTGAAACTTTTCAAAGCTCGAAAACAGGACAGCGAATCATGGGACATTATCTATTCTGGCTGGAAGCTTCGGTTACTTCCATCTTACTGGTCGCGCTCGGCATGCGAATCGCGTGGCGAGTGCCGCGTTCCGATCAACGATGGATTCCCTGGATCGAGTGGAGCCTTACGGTCCTGGCGCCGTTAATTGTGGCCTATGGAATATTTCTGTTTTTCTGCTTCGGGACCGAGGTATTTGATTTTTCCGCGACGACGGGACGAGCAAAATTCTATGGAATGGTGGCGGGCGCTGCTTATTTATTCATCGCGTACGTGTCCATGTTTTTTGCAAGCCGACGTATTGCTGTTTTTGGCGTATGGATTCAACTGGTAGTGCTGCCCTGGTTGTTGACGATCCTTTATTTTATCGCCATTCAACAGAACGAGGGAGGCGCCGTTGAACCTATGTTCTCCGCCCTGGTAGCGGGAGGCACGTTTGTCGTTATTGCGCTGGCCGTGTTTATCCGCGGACTGATGATCGCGCCGGAAAACAACCTTCGACGGGCACCCACCTGGCGGTTGATTCGCTTGGGGCCGGCGTGCGCGGTCGCCCTGTTGCTTGTGGTCATGACTTTCTGGAACCTACTACTGGACGTTGAACGGGAAATGTCCACGTATCGCGTGGAAGCGGGCACCATTGCCAATGCGGCGTCACCGCCTCGCATACCGGACTCCATCAACGCCGCCGCGCTGTACCGGCAAGCAAGAAGCAATCTCTATGGAGAAAGAATACGGGGAATATCCTGGACGGGGAAAGTGCACGACTGGTTGCACCCGCGAAAAGGAGATTTCGATCCCGACAACAAGGAAATGCTTGCCTTCCTACAAAAGCACCGGTCGACCCGGACCATACTGCACAAAGCGACGGAGCGACAATACTGTAATTTCGGTACAGATTATCAAAAAACTCTATACTATGGTTGGCACTCCCGATTATTTGGTTATCGGGAATGGTTTGATAATTTCCTGTGTCTGTCCGCTCGTGTCAACGCCGCTCAAGGAAATATGTCGGCAGCGATAAAAGATCTTAACGCCTGTTTCGCCATGGTCGATCATTTCCTGTCTGAACCGATATCCGACGGCACCCGTGCTGCTTTCGACGTGGAAATGACTGCATTTAAGACATTTCAATATATCCTGCAACAGGGTCAACTGAACCAAGAAAACCTCGACAAGTTGCACCTCAATCCATACCTGAACTTTCAGTCGGCGGTACAACGCAATTACCGAATGAAAAAGGCGTCAGGGCTTTCAATATTTACTTCCCGGTATCTTTTCGAAAGACTCTCAGAATACAGCATGGTCGGTTTCGGAGAAAATCTTTATTACGTTTTCTTGTCGCGCGAGGATGTAAAAATATTCTTGCGTTACATCAAGCGGCATGAAGAATTGGTTGAACAGCCTTATTATGAGAATATCCCCGAATGGCAAAGGCTTCAAAAGGAACTGGAAGCAAAACAGCGGCTGGGGCTGATGCCCAACGAATTCCTATATAATCGGGCACGGTGGGCCAAGTGGGCGGCGGAGGCGGAGGCGCATCACCGGTTAGCATTGTTGGGTACGGCCATGTTGCAGTACCGTTTCGACAAGGATGAATTTCCTGAACGTCTCGATCAACTCGTGCCGTCGTACTTGATAAACCTCCCGGCTGATCCCTTTACCGGCGAGCAGATGAAAATGATCAAAGCTGACAAGCAAACTATTATTTACAGTATTGGAGCGGATCTCAAGGACCAAGGCGGCGCACCGCTGCCCGGCGGGCGCTGGGTGGAGATCCAACCGGGTGATATCCGATTCGTACTGGGCGACTGAATTCAGCGGCAGTAGCGTTTACTTTGATAAACGAAAGGTAAGCGCTTTCCATTTTTGAAAGTTAAGGAACGACAATCATGGGACATATACTTTTCTGGCTGGAAGCTTCGGTTACTTCGGTATTGCTTTTTACGCTGGGGTTGGTGATCAGCGCACGTTTTTCTTCTACTCGCCAGAATAGAGGCAAAGGGGCGGCATGGTTTTTTGTGGTCATATTGCCTCTACTCGTAGGCTTTATAGCTTTTTTAATAGTCGCTTTGTGGATCTATTCGACAACTATGCCTGTCGAACTCCACAAAAACGAGCCCTTATTTCTAGGGGCGATCGTTGCTGTTGCTTGTATAGTGATCGCTTATATCGTAATCCTTCTTGGAAGTCGCCGGGGGACATTAGGTCTCGGCTGGTTACCTCTGCTTCTTTTGCCTTGGATGGTAGCCGTCGGTATCTTGTCGGCAGCGCATAGTTTAATGGGTTGCGCACTAACCCCGTTGATTTCCGCCGCTGTGGCGGGTGCGCTCGCTATTGCTGCCGCTGTTATTGTGATCAATTATGCCCAGAAACCATCTCCCCAGACCGATGTTCCAATCGCACGAACCTGGCGGATTAATCGCTTGGCCCTGGGCAGCCTGGCCGCCCTGCTGATTACCGGAATGACCTTCTGGAATCTGCTGCTATCTGTTCGCCGAGAAATGGATACCATGCGGGTGGAGGCGAGAACCATTTTCAATTCTGTTTCCCCTCCTCGTGTCCCGGATTCCATGAACGCTGCCGTCCTTTACAAGCAAGCGTATGAAATAATGGATCAGCATGAAAACGAAAACCGAAACTGGAACCAATCGGTATCCAATTGGCTGTACGATGAGAAACTTTTCAACCCCGAAGACAAGGAAATGCTTTCCTTTCTGAATAAGCATCAGCCGATCCTTAAATTACTTCATGAAGCCGCCGAGCGTCCCGCATGTAATTTCGGGATCGAGTACACGTATCCTTATATTCCCGTTACTCTTCCACCTCTGAATAAGATGCGACTTCTCAATACATTTTTAAATCTGTCGGCCCGCGTGAATACCGCCCATGGAGACATGTCGGCAGCTATGAAGGATCTCAACGCCGGATTTGCCGTGGCCAATCATTGCACGTCCGAGCCTATGGTTATCGGGACTATCGTTGCAGCTGGTATGTATAGAAGTTCGTTAAAAACCTTTCAATATGTCCTGGAACATGGTGATTTAAGCAAAGATATTTTCGATACGTTACATCTCAATCCCTACATGAACTTCAATGCAATACTCCACCGTTCTATCCAAAGGTCAAAATCCAAGGGCCTCTCCGTCTTTACCATGCGCAATCCTTTCCTGGTAACCATTGGGTATGAAATGAAGGGTATCGAAGAGGCTGCGTATCGCGTATTCCTTTGGGAAACGGAGCTGAAATCATATTTGTCCACGATGAGCAAATACGAAGAGCTGTCCTCCAAACCGTATCATGAACATGCAAAGGAATGGATGCGGCTCTCAAAAATCGAGAGCAAAAAAAGGGAAAAGCTCGGCTTGCTGGCCCATGCATGGATGCCCCCCCTGTCGGGAAATGGCGAAATGGCGGCCGAGGCGAATGCGCAATATAGACTATCATTATTGGCGGTGGCGATGTTGAAATACCGTTTCGCAGAAGGAAACTTTCCCGATAAACTCGAACAACTTGTGCCCGAGTACATGCTGATGTTGCCGATCGATCCCTTTACCGGCAAACATCTGAAGATGACCAAGTCAGACACACAAACCATCATCTATAGTGTCGGCCCGGATCTGAAAGATAACGGCGGTCAACCATGGGCCGTTGAAACAACGGATATAAGCGCCAAGCTGGGCGATATCCGGTTTGTGCTTGGTAAATAACCTCTAACCGAAAGATTGTAACCACAATTATTAGCTCTTTCTCGAAACTGCATATAAACATATCTTGAAATACTTTCCCTAAAGTTTTGCGCTTTTTGAATTTCCGGCCCAGTTTGGCGGGTGGGGTAATGGGGCTTATAATCACGCCTTTTCGACGGCGGATACTTGAGCAATTTGAACCATGAATTCGGACGAAGGAGAACGTGATATGAGCGGACGGCCGCGGATCAGCATCATCGGAGCGGGAAACGTGGGAGCCACCTGTGCCCATTGGGCGGCCGGTAAAGAACTGGGCGACATCGTGTTGATGGACATCGTGGAAGGCATGCCCCAGGGCAAGGCCCTGGATTTGACCGAATCCGCCCCAATCGAGCGGTTCGACTGCAATATCGTGGGGACCAATGATTACGCGGATACAGCTGACAGCGACGTGGTGATTATCACCTCCGGCCTGCCACGAAAGCCCGGAATGAGCCGGGATGATCTGCTGGCCAAAAACGTGGAGATTGTGCGGACGGTTTCCGCGGAGGTAGCCAAGCATAGCCCGAACGCCATATTGATCGTGGTAAGCAATCCGCTTGACGCGATGGTTTATACAGCCTGGAAGGCGTCCGGATTTCCGCCGCATCAAGTGGTCGGCCAGGCGGGTGTATTGGATACTGCAAGGTACCGGGCCTT
>CAZMVS010000013.1:0-2585 GCA_964569525.1 uncultured Planctomycetales bacterium | reverse complement strand
ATATAATAAAATTTGAGATACGGCGCAGACATAATAATTTCAGTGGGTAAAATTACTTGGTTGATTTTGTTTCTCTTATCTTTTCCGCGCCTTTCTGGCTGGTGATTGGCCGACCGATAAAAACAATTTTCTAATAGGTGAATTATGCCTGAAAAACAGATAAAGCTCGCCTCCGGCTTGCATAAACTGATCGAACGACAAGTCCGCAACTGGGAGCTCGCCCAGTCGGCCCAAAAAAGCAACCGCGATGCTAACTCCCAGGAAGTGGCCGATTTTGTGACCATTGGCAATATCGTCGGGGCCGGCGGACATGAGATCGCCAATCTGCTGGCCGAAAAATTACAATGGCCCATTTTCGATCGCGATATCCTCTCCGCTATGGCCGGTGACGATAAAACCCTCGAACGACTCTATCGCTCCATGGATGAACGCGACGAGGGATGGCTGGAAAGCGCCTGCCGCTCCCTGCTGCAAAGAGATGCCCGTAAAAACGATTACTTCCCCCGCTTATGCCGGACCATCCTGACCCTGGCCCGGCAGGAATCGGCGATTTTTATCGGCCGTTGCGCAGACTTGATCCTCCCTCAAGATCGTGGCCTGCGCGTCAAGGTTATCGCCTCCATCGATTACTGCATCAAAAAGTTCGCCGAAAAGAACGAAGTAACCATCGAAGAGGCCGGCCGCCAAGTCCAACGCATCGAAAACGAACGAAGTTCTTTTGTACAGAACCGTTTTCGTATTGATGCCTACGCCCCGTCCCGCTTCGATATACTGATTAACACTGAACGCTTTACCACCGAACAAGGCGTTGAAACCATCATGGAGGCTATGCGCGGACGCCGCATCATTGATTAGGCGTGATGACAGTCTCACTGGTGGGATAAGATTGGCGATCCGGACGTGCCTTGGGACTGCGCAACGGTAAACGATGCACAATGATCATCCACACCACGCCGGTCAGGAATAATAGTAGGCTGATAAACTGCGAAATGGTCAAACCAGCCGTATCATGCGGATTATCGCTGCGAATAATTTCTTCCATGAACCGCATAATCGGATAAAATAAAAACAATAAACCGAAAACTATACCTTGCCGCTTACGCCGATAAAACACGGCGCTCAGTAAAATGGCCAGCGTGAACCCGTCTATCGAAGCATACAACTGGGCGGGATGTACGTAGGCTGATCGACTATTCGGATCATTAGCCAATTCTATGAACTTCTCGGGCGGAATGTTGAACTGGCGTACTTGGCGGGCCACCCACCCCATCATAACGTCCTCTTGTTTCCACTTCTCCAAGACCTGTTGCTGCCGCTGGCGAAGGTCCCGTAGCTTGTTCGAAGTGATCCCCGCCCGTAACGTCTGCTTCAACTCCATACTGAGTTCATAATATCGCTGCCCCAATTGATTTTCGTCGTCGCTGACTTCCCGTAGCAAATCCCGCGGAAAAATAAAGGCCGTTCCGTCTTCCCGAACCACCATCAGTTCCGCCGGCACGGTGGACAATCGCTGCTGCCACTGCCGATACTGTACCGGGCTACCGTACGGAAACTTGACTCCCCACATCATCTCCGCCGGACAGGCCGCCCCCCAACAACATCCGTTCAGAAAACAGCCGATCCGCGCCATGCCCATCCCGAACATCAACGACGGGGCAATGATATCCAGGTACAAACGGAAGGAAACCTTCTTGATCCACAGGTAGCCCATTACCCCGATAAAGGCCCCGATAAATCCCCCGTAAAACTCCATGCCTCCCGCACTGACGTTCAAAATGTTCCATAGGCCGGTTCCCGCGTAACGTTCCCAGTAATGGATGACGTAAAACGCCCTTGCTCCCACCACGCTGCACAAAAGGGCGGTAAAACCTAGGTTGATCACGATGTCAGGGTTGGCTTTCACCCGCCATGCACGCGAGGCCGCCCAATACGTGCCCCCTAAAAACGCGATCATCAACATCAATCCGTATGCCCGAATTGGTATCCCGAGATAGGGTATTTCAAATAATGTAGGCCACATGAATCTCTACTAATCGTGTGAAAACTGAATGTATGCGCTGTGCAGCTTGTTTCTTTCTGCCGGTCAAGAAAACTATCCTAACTCGCTGCCTGACCAACGTCCACTAGGACGTTATCGATCAAGCGAGTGGGACCGATCTTCACCGCCAAAGCAATCAAACAACACCCCTCCACTGTTTGTTTCGGTTGCATGTCCTCCGCGTCCACCACTTCAATATAATCGATCTCACATGGACCCGCTGACTCGATCTGCTTTCGCATCTGCTTTAACAACGGGGCCACCTCCCGCCGGCCGGTTTCAATCTGCTCCCGCGCCCAAAATAACGCCTTCGACAAGCTCCGGGCCTGTTCCCGCTGCGCCGGCGACAAATACGCGTTTCTGCTGGAAAGGGCCATCCCGTCCGCCTCCCGCACGATCGGACACACCCGAATGTCAATCGGAAAATTCAAATCCCGAACCATCCGCCGGATCACCACTGCCTGCTGGGCATCCTTCTGCCCAAAATAGGCGACGTTCGGCTGAATGATATTAAACAACTTGGCCACCACCGTGGTCACCCCGTCAA
>CAZMVS010000012.1:0-6258 GCA_964569525.1 uncultured Planctomycetales bacterium | reverse complement strand
AGATCCTTCCCCATCGTCCCCGTGGTTTGCGCTCCGGGACAAACCTGCATACAATCATCCGCAACAATCGATTGTCCGCCGTGCGTACCAATCAGCTCTTCAAAAGACCCCCGCATACCTCTGGGAATATAAACCGGAACCTTGCCCCGCCAATCGAGAAATGATGCCAATCCCCCCGTATGATCGCCATGGGAATGACTGATAACCACCGCGTCTATTTGCTGAGGGTCGAGACCCACTTTCTGCATGTTGGACATCAAAATGCGCCCGTTCCCGCCCGTATCAAACAAAATCGTCTTCTCCAAGCCTTGAACTACACAGGAAAAACCCCACGATGTAGTCAGGTCTTCCCGACCGGCGTTGTTGTCATAAACAATGGTTATCATGATTTCACCATCCACCGCTTGAGTTTGATCTTCGCCCGGTTGACTCACCGGCGTCTTGTTACCCGCCCTGCCGGCGCAACCTCTGATTCCCGAGCACCCAATTACAATAAACATACACAAAAATATCTCTATGAACGGCCGCCCCCGTCGTCCGCCATGATTATGACCATCAAAAATATCCCACCATCTCTTAATTTTCACACCTGCAAATATGCAATCTCGAATTGATGTTTTTTAGACCCTATACGACGTTCACTATGTAATCATATTATTAACCGCTACAACAAAGGTGAAAAGCATTGTTTTCTTTGGAAGAGATATGTTTTGCCCGACTTCAACCATACTTTTTCCGCAAGAAAAATTTTTCGTGCTTTACCGGTGGAAATTTCTGGATACACATAATGATAGAGCTATTATTCTCAATGTTACGTTTGTTCTCCATTTAGTTCCATTTTATGGAGGTACATCTACCATGGCCAGATACGTAATACTCAGCAACTTCCACATGGACTCGATGACTGAACTTGGCGACCTTCGAGACCGCGCCGCGAGGGTAAAAGACAAAATCAAAAGGGAGTGTCCGAATGTCGAGTGGAAAGACAGCTTTGCCTTACTGGGCCGCTTCGACGTCATCGACATCATCGAAGCTAAACATGCCGAAGACGCCGAAAAAGCTGCCATGATTATCCGTACCTACGGACGGGCAAACACGGAAACCCTCCGGGCCACTCCATGGAAGGATTTTCTCGATAACCTATAACCTCTCAACCCGAATTCGGATAAGCTCTGGCACACACGGTTATGCGCCGGGAATACATCCCAACGTGCAAAATAGCTGCCGCTACCGTGAAGAAGTTGAAACCCTCATACCCCTGCTCATGGTCCGTCAACAGACGATATGGCCTTGAGTAATGGTTGATCATACGCTTATGACTTTAAATTCACCCGGGAAAGACTCAATATGAAGCACCGGCTTCATAAATTCATGCCGTGACAACAGCTTTATAAACATAAAACAAATCTCCTCCCGATTGTCCCATTAGATATACCCATTTATAATCGCGCTTATAATTCTTCCGGGGCGATTCGTAGGCCTTGAACTGGGGGTACGTATTAATGGCTGCTGCAGATGAAAATAACTCCTCCCGTAAACAAATCAGCGAGCTTCTCGGTGATGCGCCCCTCCGTCGCGCCCTCGAAACCCTCGCCAACACCACCCGGGCCACTGCCATCCTTTTCAATCCCGAGGGCAATTTGCTGGCCGGCCCCTTCCCCGGCAATGATTTTATCCGACGAATCATATCCACCGACGCCGGCCGGCAAGCGGTCCTCGACGCCCACAGCGTCGTACTGAACAAGGCCTCTGCCTTCCCAGTCGGCTCGATACCCGAACTTTTCGGTCCTGAAACCTTCCACCACTATGCAGCCACCGTCATGCGCAACGGCCGACATGTCGCCACCGTAACCCTCGGCGAACAGCCCAAACATCCCCTGCCCACCAGTATGGTCGAAAAGCTCACCAAGGCCTTCGAGCTGGACCCTGCCTTTTTGCAGCAGGCCGCCTCTAATTTGAGAATCTGGACACCCGACGAATCCGCCGCTGCCCGTAACCTGCTTTCCCTTATCGCCGACCTGTTGGGAACAATCAGCGCCCAGGAGCAAAACCTCCGCCACCGGGTCGAAGAACTCTCCGCCGTGTACAACATCCTGGGCATGTTGGCCGGCACCCTCGACCCCCAGGAAATCCTCGATAAAACCGCAGGCATGATCTGCGACGTCATGCGCGTCAAAGCCTGCAGCATCCGCATGCTCGACGAGTCCACCGGTCTGCTCAAAGTTCAGGCCGTACACAACCTCTCCGATGAATACCTCAACAAGGGCAACGTGGTCCTCAACGAAAACGCCATCGACGCCGCCGCCATGCAAGGCGCTATGGTCCACATCACGGACGCCCCCAATGATCCGCGAACCCGCTATCCCGAACAGGCCGCCCGCGAAGGCATCGTCAGCGGTCTCGTCTGCGGATTGATTTATCGTGGCCGGGCCGTCGGTGTGCTCCGGGTTTATACCGGCGAAATTCACCACTTCACCCCCTTTGAAGAATCACTACTCAGAGCGATCGCCTCCCAGGCCGCCGCCCTGGTCATCAACGCCCGCCTCCTGACCGACAAGCTGGAAGCGGAACGCTACGCACAACAACTCGCCTACGCCGGCCAGGTCCAACAACGTATGATCCCCAACGCCCCACCCGCATGCTCCTCCATGGAAATCGGAACCATCTACAGCCCTACCTACCAGGTAGGCGGTGATTACTACGACTTCCTCTGCTTTCCCGGGGGCAATCTCGGCATGGCCATCGCTGACGTTTCCGGCAAGGGTATCCCCGCCTCGCTTTTAATGGCTTCCCTGCGGGCAACCCTCCGCGCCCACGCCTTTCACACTTACGACATTGACCACATCATCTCCGAGGTCAATCGCCACGTCTGCCGGGAAACCACTCCCAGCGAATTCGCCACCCTTTTCTACGGCGTGTTCGCCCCCGACAGCCGCCGACTTACCTACTGCAACGCCGGACACGATCCCACCATCCTCCTACGCAACGGCGACGTCCATTACCTCGAAACCGGTGGAATGGCCCTTGGCGTCATGCCGGACTACGAATACGAACGCGAAGTACTGGAATTGCTCCCCGGCGATATCCTGCTCATGTACACCGACGGCGCCGTAGAAGCACTGAACTTTAACGACGAACGCTTCGGCCGCCACCGCCTCGTCGAATCACTCAAAAAATACGCCTCCCACGACGCTCAGCTAATCGCCAAAAATATCCTCTGGGACATCCGCCGCTTCCGCGGATTGGCCGACCGCATCGACGACCTGACCATGGTCGCCGTGAAAATCAAATAAGCCATGTTTTACCGGACCAACCCGAAAATACCGGATTTTTACTTCGTATTACATAAACAATAGCCGTATTCGTTGTAAGATGAGCGCACATCTTCATCACACACAAACATTTGTAATTTGCCGCTTAATGGCGGCTTGTAAATATATTGCCAAAATTGATATCATAATATGCTTCGTAAACCGATATTCTCACCTGGAGGGAGAAATACTTGAGTACCCGATCATTTTTATCCAACCGGATGTATAAACATTACACAATTATACTGATTTGCCTGTCAGCCATAGCCTCGGCTCCCCTGACCGCCCGGGCCAACAATGCCCCAATTATCACAACCTACGCCGAGGTCAATACCTCTACCGTCATGACCAACGGTCAAACCCAATATACCGTCACTATGTCCGCCAGTGATGCGGACGGCTATGACGATCTGCGCGAACTGCGTATATTGTTCAACTACACCGAGTCCAATGGGGATCCCTCCTACGGCCGAGGCTACCTGGTCTGGGGCAAAACGGATGACGACATCACCCGCTTTGGCGGCAACTTTTACCTCGCCGACGCTAACGGCGGTGGCCGCTGGGGCTATAACCAGGATAACTGGGGCGGAACAACCTACATCACCCCCCTTTCCGCCTCCATGACCACCAGTGGAAACGCCTCCGGCGCCACCGGCTCGCGCACCGTCACCTGGACCTTTCAGGCCAAACCCGCCTGGGCCTTCGATCCACTCGTTAACGATCCCGATTGCTGGGTAGCAGATTACACAATCAATGTCGGTTGGAAGGACAGCCCTCACGACTTCGACGTCGTCGGAACAAGTTGCACTCAAACCTCAACAACACCCTCAGCCCCCATCGTCACCAACGTCAACGCCACAACTGCCGATGTCGCCATTGATCCCGCTGACTCCCATATCGATTACTTCGCCATCCAGCTCTCACCCACTCCGAATCTCGGCCAACGTTACGTTCAGGCTGACGGCTCCATTGCTGAAACCGCCACTTGGCGAACCAAGACCGGCTGGGGCACGATCACCGTTACCGGCCTGCAATGGGAAACAACCTACACCTTCCAAGTCCGGGCCTACACGTACGACGGCAACACCTGCCCCTCGCCTTGGGGCCCCGGCACCGAAATAACCACCGACCCGCTCGTCCTCCACCTCGATACCGAAAACGGTAATGCCTTCAATCCCGGCGTGCGCGGCAACAATCCCTACCGGAGCGTATCCGCCAGTACTTATGACGATCTCTGGCAACTGACCCAAGACAGCAGCGGTCGCGGTTTGGCCGGCGGTCTCGACGCCGACACCTACGACTGGCGCGATATCTACAGCGGTTCCAATTGGGGCCTGCGCGGCGGATATTTCACTACCCTCCAATTCCTCCGCCATGCCCGCGATTACGATGCTTTCACCTTGTTCACCGCCAACGCTTTCGGTGGCGGCTACAAAGATTCCGGCGACGGTACCTTCATCTGCCAATACGACAACGCCGAAGGCTTGGCCGCCGATTGGGTTCGCTACACCAATATCATCCTGCAAAATTACCGCCAGGGCGACGAAGGCTCCCTCACCGGCGAAAACCTCCGCGTCTATAACAGCATCACCGATTGGGACGGCAGAGATAAACTGTTAGCCCCCGGCGAAGCACAAACACCCACAATTGAGTATTGGGAAATCGGCAACGAGCCGGAACTCCCCGGCATCGGCGGATTCCTCACCAACCATTACCTCGATCCCACCGCCTATCACGATCGCTATGACGCAATGGCCCAGGCCATGTTAGCCGTCGATCCCACCATCAACATCGGCCCCTGCCTGATGAACCCCGCCGACGCCGGCGGCAGTGGGCAATGGCTCGATGCTCTGGCTGCCGACTCCTCCATACCCGTCGATTTCGTGGGCTTCCATCCCTACTATTCCGCCATTAAGGTCCAATGGGGCAACCCCGAAGGCATGACCGCCGGCCTGCGCGATTACAAAAGCTTCCTCCACGAACGCATCCAGGGTATCCACGACATCATGAGCCAGAACGGGCGTACCGATTACGACCTGATGGCCACCGAATGGAATCCCCTCAACTGGGATGCCTCCTGGCAAATGCAGAGTTCAATGTCCATGGCCCTCGGCGTAACCGATGGCGTTTTTACCTTTGCCGAAGAAGATGTCCTGGCCGCCCATTTCTGGGAACAACCGCAAGGCAAACTCGGTGCAAAAGACGCCCTCGCCAGCCTGCGCGATCATATGGGTGATACGCTCATCAACACGATGAATGATTTCGGCATGGATCCCGATACCCAGAACTTCCGCTTATACATCACCACCGACAGCGCGAACCCGAACAAAATCGCCATCTGGGGCTTGAACTTCAACGAAGACGAACCGGTCAACCTCGAAATCACCCTCGACTCGCCGGTTATGATCGACTCCGCCACCCTTATGCATTACGGCATCGCCGGCGACGACGCCTCCGGAGGCGATACCAGTTTGATGGACTACTCCGCAATGACCTGGGATAGTGAAGATGTCACCGTCGGCATTGATCCCCGGCAAATTGTCATGACTCTTGAAGATGCGGAAATCACTCTGCTGGTACTGAACACCAGCCCCACCGCCAAACCCGACTTCGATCGCGACGGCGACGTGGACCAGCAGGACTTCGGCCAATTCCAACTCTGCCTCACCGGCTCGAATATCCCCCAAACGGATCCCGCCTGCCTGAACGCCAAGCTGGACGCCGACGACGACGTGGACACCGCCGACACCAATTACTTCCTCTACTGCTTCAGCGGCCCAAACGTCCCCGCCGACCCCAACTGCGTCCCGTAAATATATGACCACCTAACCCGCAAATTTCATAGAACCGCCTGTCATCCTGAATGAATTGCCATCCCGAATACGCCGTCATCCCGACTTGATCGGGATCTTATAACCCGCCCGCCCCTGCCATCCCGAATACGCTG
>CAZMVS010000011.1:0-4812 GCA_964569525.1 uncultured Planctomycetales bacterium | reverse complement strand
GTGGAACGGTAATTTTGTTCCAGGCGCACCACCGTGGCGTTGGGGAAATCCTCCTCGAATTGCAGGATATTGTTCAGGTTGGCTCCCCGCCAGCCGTAGATAGATTGATCCGGATCACCGGTGACGCAAAGGTTTTCCTTTTTCAAGGCCAGGCCGCGGGCGATCAGGTACTGGGCGTGGTTGGTGTCCTGGTATTCATCGACCAGCACGTAGCGGAAACGGTCCTCCAGCTTGTCCCTCAGTTCAGCATCTTTGCTCAGCAAATGGGCCATGTTGACCAGCAGATCGTCGAAATCCAGGGCGTTCTGCTCGCGGAGCACTTCGGTATAGGCCCGGTAGGCCTTGGCCAGCTTTTTATCCTGAAAGCCGTCAGCCATCTGGGCGAATTCGTCGGGCATAATCATGTCGTTTTTGGCCCGGCTGATCAGGTGCAGGATTTTTCCCGGGGGGAAGTTGTCCGTGGACAGGTCGGCCCGCTTGACGGCCTCTTTCATGGCGGATTTCTGGTCGGCGGTGTCGAAGATGGAGAAATTGGTCTGGAGTCCGGCCCGGTCGGCGTAGATCCGTAGCAGGCGAGCACATAGCGAATGGAAGGTGCAGCACAAAAAGCCGGGGGGGATTTGCAATTGCCGCATCCGCTCGGCCATTTCGTTGGCGGCCTTGTTGGTGAAGGTGATGGCCAGGATGTGACGCGGGTCGGTGACCGTGGCGGCCAGATAGGCTGCCCGGTGGGTGATGACGCGGGTTTTTCCGCTGCCCGGCCCGGCCAGAACAAGCAGGGGCCTCTCGCTGTGGCAGACGGCCTGGCGTTGCGGTTCGGTCAATCCTTCGAGCAAATGCTGTGCTTCCATGCAACCTCCTTGAATCTTCTTATATACCCCGAGATCGGGTGGAAATCGAGGACCGCTTGCCTGCAGGGGCGGTTCGCGGGTATCTTTCGGTCATGAGAATTATCAGCCAGGGAATCGACCTGATCGAATGCCAGCGAATCCACGACATCTGGCAGCGGCATGGGGATCATTTCACCGACCGCCTGTTGACCGAGAAGGAGTTGGCCTATGTCCAGCGGCACAAGGATCCGGTGCCCCGCGTGGCCGGCCGCTTCGCCGCCAAGGAAGCCATTCTCAAGGTGCTGGGCACCGGCTGGCGGGGGGGCATCGCCTGGCGGGACATGGAAATCCTCAATGACGGTAACGGCCGACCTTACGTCAAGTTGACGGGGGAATGCAAGCGTCTGGCTGACGAAATGGGCATGACCGAGGTTCTCATCTCCATCACCCACACCGAAAACTACGCTGCTGCCACCGCGATCGGCGTCGGCAAAGATTCATGAAGCAAAAGTGAACCGACAGCGAGATTTGGATCGGCGCAGATGTGTTCTACGGGACACGAAATGAGAAGCCCGCCGGAAGTTTTTCAGGCCCCCGAAATATCAAGCACCTGTCCGTCATAAGCCAAGGCCATGTTGTCAGGCAATTCGGCATTGGTGGCCTCGTGAGGGAGTTCATGGGCGATGTGTGTGAAATAGGTTTGCCGGGCACCGATCTGATGGGCGACTTCCACGGCCTCACTTAGATTGAAATGGGTGGGATGGGGCCGGCGACGTAGCCCGTCGAGCACTAAAATATCAAGCCCTTTCAGTAATTCCCACGATTCGTCAGGAATAAAATTACAATCCGTGCAATAAGCGAAGTTCCCAAAGCGGAATCCAAAGACAGGCAACTTCCCGTGCATGAGTGGAATCGGAATGATGTGAATGCCGAACAGCTCGAACGGCCCGTCAATAATACTGTGTATGAGGTTCGGCTTGGAACTTGGATATTTCGGGTTATCGCGGAAGGCGTAACTGAACATATGGTTGAGTACGTCTGCTGTTTTTTGATTGCTATAACAGGTCAGCGAACTTCGATGAATCTGGTTGAACCGTCGCAGATCGTCCAGCCCGACGATATGGTCGGCATGGTGGTGAGTGAACAATACCGCGTCAACTTTTTTCACATTGTGGGCGACGCATTGCAGACGCAGTTCCGGCGTGGTATCCACCAGGAAAGATTTGCCGTCCGTTTGCACCAGGATACTTGAGCGGGTTCGCCGATCACGCGGATCGTCCGAAGTACAAACCGGACAGTCGCAACCGATCATGGGAATGCCGTGAGAAGTCCCCGTACCCAGCATAATCACGCGTAAATCGTTCATTGCGACGTTTAGTGTAGCCCTTTTGCTTTAGCTTGTCATTTCGAACGAAGTGAGAAATCTTAAATCGCCCGGCATTGGAACTCTGCACGCAACCTGAAACTGCTCTATAGCAATTCCACTTTTCAGGTAGCGTCTTAGGGACCGAAAATAGCTTCGCACAACCCTTTTTACAGTTTTACAACCGCTACATATAAATAGAGCTTGCTCTAACAGGGCGTGCTTCTTGCCCTCAGTTTTCGGTTACAGTAAAGGTCAGTCGTTGCTGATCGGTGGTCATGCCGATCTTGTCCTTGATGGTAACCTTGAGAATGTATTCGCCCGGCGGCGGACCGGCGGGGATATAGATTTCGAAGGGGATAAAAAAGTCCCGCCGGGGAGTATGCATTGTTTCTTCTATTTTTGCGGCTTTCTTTTCCCAGATGATTTTGCCCCGGGAATTGAAGATTTGTATTTCTTCGGACATCAGGCTGCGCAGTTTCCCGTCGTTGGTCGGCTCGTATCGAAAGTTGTCCACTTCCGTGTAACAAAATACGTGAATGCTTTGGCCGGCGGGGAATTCCAGCGGATCGACCTGATCGTAATTGCCAAAGCTGTTTACCCGGGTGACCAAGGCGATTTTAGGGATCATGACCGAGGCCTGTTGCCCGATCAGCCGGCGAAGTTCTTCCAAGGCGGTTAAGGCTTCGGCGGATTCGGTTTGCGGTTGGGTACAAGCCTCGCGAGTAGTGCGCACGACTTCAAACAGGGTGGTCAGTAATTCTTTTCGTACCGGACCCGCTCCCTCGATCGGGCCGGTGGCTTTCTCCTCGTTGCCGGTCAGTATGTACAAAAGCCGTAACTTGAATTGCTCGTCGATATTTTGCGGATGTTTACGCACCGATTGTTTCAATTGTTGTAGCAACTGGCTGAGCGAGGAAGTGGAAGACGGCTGATTTTTCCGGGCCGGTCGATTGGCCGACGCAACCGGTTGATCTTTGATTTGGTCGGGCTGCTCACTTGCCGCGGCAGGACGCACGTTAACCAGCTCGATTTTGAGGCGATCCGGTTTGTTGGCTTGAATAGTACTTGCTTGAGCGGTATTGCTGTTAGAAGATGGTTGCTGTTTTTGGATTGATAGATTCGGTTGGTTTGTGCCCCTGCTGGCGGGGGAATTGGTCCTTGCCTGTGAAGGTTTTTCTTGTCCCGTTTGGACGGAGGTTTGAGTTTGTTGTGTGGGGCTATCGTTTACAGCGATAGCAGGGGGATTGCTGGTGTGATTTCCCTGCTGTTGGTTTTGAGAATTACCCGTGGGCGTTTTTGTTTGTTGATTGTTTTGTTGTTTGCGGCCTTGGTCATCGGGTGGGAATTTGTTGACGTAATTGGCTATACGATTATTTAATGAAGTTGGTTGGTTCGAATCGTTTTTCTCCACTGTTTCTAATGGAGGATTGCCGGCTTCGTCGGCTGGTTGCGTAGTAGTTTCGTTTTCTGCAACAGGTTCGCTGGAGACGGGCGAATTATTGGCGCCCCACGTCCATCCTTTGGGGAAACTCATATCGCCTTGACATGCGGTTAGAAGTGTTACCAATAAGCCGGCTATTGAAATGAACATCCATGTTCGTTGCATTGCAACCTCCCGGTCGGCCTCATGCCCCGGTTCATTAAATCTTAAATGATCAACCTGCCGCCCGCGTTTGTTGACGGTCCCGGCAATGGCGAATGATAAACGACTCTATCAGTGTATGCACGTTGCCCCCGGTCTTACCGGATACGTCCGCCTCCAGAAGCTCACACAGCATTTGCTCCAGCTGTTCCAAGGGAAACTGGCGTGCCGTCTTCTTGTCTAAATCCATCCCCTGGCCGGCGTGTTTGGCGTTCAACAGTTTGCGAAGCACAAAAGCAATCCCACCGATCGAACGATAGGAAGCGGCACGATCGGACTGCCATACTTCTTCCCAAAGTTTCATAGCCTTGGTTCGATTACCATGACCAATGGCCGATACCAATCCGAAGATTTTTTCCTCTTTGTAGTGTCCGACAATTGCTTCCACGTCTTCACGGCTAACACGCTTGCGTTCATTTACGTACAAGGAGAGTTTTACCAGTTCGCTGTCCAACTGCCCCAAATCGTCACCAACCAGTTCGATCAGCATCTCGGCGATTTGTTTATTTACTTGTTTGCCATAAGCAGACCGGCAGCGTTCGATCAGCCAGTCAGGTATATCCCATTTGGAGAGACTGGAACACTTTTCAACTACGCCAATCTTAGCGGCCTTCTTGTAAAGGTTGGTATTTGAAGGACACGATTTGCATTCAAGGATTAGCGTTCCTGTAGGTGAAGGGGACTCGAGGTATTCCTCCAAATATTTACGGCAAGTTTTTTTGGGTTTTTTGATGATTTCCTGGGCGAGGAATTCATCCGCCTCACGAATAACTACCACGCGACGGTCACTCAAAAAGGGCAGTGTTTGTAGTTCGTCTAGAACGTCGGACAAAACGGTGGAGGCGCCTTCGTATTCGCTGAGGGCCATGCCTCGATCCGCGTCTCCCAATACCGCGTCGATCGTTTCGCGCAGTTTTTCCGCTTTGAGAAATTCTTCATTCCCGAAAATGATATAAATTGGAGCGGGCAGGCTT
>CAZMVS010000010.1:0-17545 GCA_964569525.1 uncultured Planctomycetales bacterium | reverse complement strand
AAAGCTTATAACAATAAAAACTCTAATAGGAGTCCTAAAAACAAACCCATTTTGAACCCATTTGCTGCCCGATTACGGATGGCTATATTGTCTGATCCGCAGGGGGGGAAAGTGTTTCATAAATTTTGGTTTTTAATCTGCCATCAACTGCAGCGCGCCCAACATGCGCTCAATATTTTGAACTTATCAATCGAAAGAAAAGTGTATTACTTCGGCGGCTGCTCGCCCAGGGCCACGCAAATCGCCTCCAAGTCATCCGCGATAACCTGTGGCGGATTGGAACAGCGACCGGTGGGCGGTTCTGCTTTCGGTGGAGTGACAGCTTTCGTGTCGATTCCCGTATGGTACTTCACCGTGGCGTCCGGATCCTTCAACTCATGCCCGGTAAGAATGCACACCACGTCCTCGTCCGGCGAGATCACCTGTTCGCCCAGCAACTGGTGCAACCCGGCGATACTGGCAGCACTGGCCGGCTCACACCCGAAACCATATTTGCCCACCAATGCCTTATGTTCGAGAATGTCTTCATCGGTCACTTCCCGAACCACGCCGTTCATAATGTCCAAAGCGCGCAGCGACTTGGGCAAATTCACCGGCCGGGCGATCTCAATCGCCGTAGCAATGGTATGCGGCAAAATGTTGTTCTCATCCATGAAGTTATATAGGCCGGCTATCTTATCGCTATTGTATCGTCCATTGTTCCATTTCACTTGGTCCGTTTCAAACACCTGGTACAACGTGTTTGCTCCAGTGGCTACGATCACCGCCAGGCGGGGTATACGCTTGATCAATCCCAGATCGTACATTTCCCTGAACGCCTTACCGAAAGCGCTGCAGTTACCCAGGTTGCCCCCCGGAACCACAACCCAGTCGGGAACCTTCCAATCCCGAGCTTCCAGGATCCGGTACATGATGGCCTTTTGCCCTTCCAGGCGGAAAGGATTGACCGAATTCATGATGTACAACCCCAACTTGTCAGCTACCTGCCGCACCCGCCGCAAACAGGCGTCGAAGTCACCTTGAATTTGCAAGGTTTTGGCACCGTAATCCAACGCTTGCGACAACTTGCCGTAAGCGATCCTTCCCGAACCAATGAAGATGATCCCTTCCATGGCCGGATCCGTCTTGTGGGCGAACATGGCCATCGATGCGGAAGTATTGCCCGTGCTTGCACAGGCGACTTTCCTTCGCCCCAACATGCGGGCCAGCGAAAACGCCGCCGTCATGCCGTTATCCTTGAAACTGCCCGAAGGATTCAGCCCTTCATATTGCAGGAAAAGTCGGTTGGGCTTCATACCGATCTCTCGCCCGAGCCGGTTGTTCTCCTCCAACAAAGTGCGTCCCTCGCCGATGGTGACAATACTTTCGGGCTGGGTAAAGGGAAGCAACTCGCGAAACCGCCACACGCCGGAAAAGTCCAACCGACCTTCCATCCGAAACCCCTTGGTTCCCCAACGATGTTCGAAATAGTCCAGGGACTTGGGAACAGCCAGCCGATCCCATTGATATTCGACGTCAAGCAGCGCCCCGCATTTTCGGCAATTGAAGAGAACTTCATCCACGTCGTAGGTTGCCCGACAATCCGGATTAATACAGATCTGATAAGCTTCGTTACTCATGTTTTCCTGCCATTATCGTACGTGATGCTATGGGCGTATAAAATGTGCCTTTTGCAGCTGAAAAACCTTCCATCTGCTCTCAATATGGATATTACTATATGGGGAATAGCCCGACAATTAAAGGCGATCAGGCGGATCGTGGCGGAAATGCGGATAATCAGAGCCGAACAGGCCATTCGAAGGGGAAAGTTGACAATCAAAGGCGGTCGGGCCGGCCAAGATGGCTTTCCTCGTCTTTTTGTCGTTGGGTGGCTTCGGCCAAGGTCTTCTTTTCTTTCCGTGTCAGGCTGGCAATCCCATCGTTGTGAACTTTGGCGAGAATGCGATCTACCTCCGCCTGGAGGTCGGCTTTTTCTTTCTGCTTTTTCTCCCACGTCCCTTGCCGGGTTTTCTTAGCTTTGCGGGGCGTGGGGACGTAGGGAGCGGATTGCCAGCGGGAAGCCTTCCCGCCTATGCCGGGCAGCATGCCCCACAGGTAAAAAACACTCAGCCCCGCCGCGGCACCTGCCACGTGACAGACTTCCCCGCCGAGATTGCGGACGTCACCCGAAAGGAAGTTCAACGCCAGCATGCCGGCGATGATCAACCCGAATACCCGGATGGGCACCGGGAAAATCAACAAGATGACCTGGATATGGGGAAAGAAAATAATGGCCGCCACCAACAGCCCGTAAATAGCTCCGCTGGCCCCGATAAGGGGAATGGCCCGGAAGCCGGGATCAACAGCGCTCAAAACAAGATAGGCCAACCCGCCCACGATGCCGCAGGCAAAATAGAATTGCAGAAAACGCTGTGTACCGAAAGCTCGCTCGAATTCTGTGCCGAAAACATACAGGCCGATCATGTTAAAGAGCAGGTGCCAGGTTCCTCCATGCACAAACATGTAAGTGACGACCTGCCAGACGTGCAATTGTTGCAGGCCGTACAGTCTCAGGCCGAAGATCCGATGAAATCCGCCGGGAGCCCAGTTCTGGCTCAAGACATCGATGAAATACACGGCGACGTTGGCGATCAGCAGCCATTTGACCGCGCTGCTGGGTTTGCGCCAGCCCAGGCGCATTTGCGGGCCCGGCCCGCCGTAAGAATCATAAGAGTAAGGGCGATCCTGCCAACTCATGGGCTTCCTTTCCGGCCGAGGTGATACAAGGTCAAGGCGGCGATTGTTTTTCCATCCATTATTCTACCATCCCAGCAGGCGGCCAAGGCGTCGGTCATGGACATTTCCGCTACACGAATCTGTTCGCTACCTTCAAGCTTTTGTGCGGTCTTTTCCAGATCGGTCGCCACGTAAACGTGCATAAGTTCATTGGTGAAGCCGGGGGAGGTGTAAAAATTGTGCAAATGCTCAATATGGCCCGCTTTGTAGCCGGTTTCCTCTTGAAGCTCGCGAAGGGCGCAATCTTGAGGACTTTCCGGCGGTTCCAGGGTGCCGGCGGGCAGTTCGAGCAGTTCAGTTTCCACAGCGAAGCGGTAATTGCGGATCATGACCACAGAATGGGTATCCAGCAAGGGGAGAATAAGTACCGCTCCGGGGTGGACCACCAACTCCCGTTGAACCGGCCCATAGTCGGGGACGTTGTATTGCCGTCGTTCAATATTAAATTTCCTGAGTTTCAGCAGGGTTTCACTCGATGTTTTAGGATACTTGCTCATGTTGAATAATTCGGGTGTCAGGAGCCAAGTCTATAATTAAAGGCGGAGTACACATTTATTGGAGATGGTTTTGCGCTTATCTCCTTTTCGTACCAAGTCCGATTATAGAGGTTGTTCCGTTGTGTAGGCAACCGGCTCATCTTGTAAGTGTCTTCATGTAGTTCTATAGTAACTGCTTGGTACGACGTTCATTATGTCGATTATATGTACGAGTGATAGGGATTGGCGCTCCTGTTGAGTAAAAGAATCACCATTATGGGGTCCACCGGTTCGATCGGCACCAGTACACTGGATGTGCTGCGGGGATTGGGGTCGGAATACCGGGTGGTAGGTTTAACGGCCTGTCGCCACTGGGAACAATTAGTGGAGCAAAGCCGGCAGGTGAAGCCGGAAGCGGTGGCGATTGCGGATTCCGCCTGTGCGGATCAATTACGCAGCCAACTGAACAGTGACTGCGAAGTTTTGGTCGGGCCGGAAGGGCTGGTGGAGTTGGCCGGCCGGCGGACGAGCGATTTCGTGGTGGCGGCCATTGTGGGAGCAGCCGGCCTGGAATCGACCATTGCCGCAGTGCGTGCGGGCAAGCAGGTGGGTCTGGCCAACAAGGAGGCGCTTGTTGTGGCAGGCTCGCTCATCGTGCCGTTGGCCCGGGAGACAGGGGCGGAGCTGCTTCCGATTGACAGCGAGCATTCGGCTATTTTTCAGGCCATGTCCGCCGGGCGGCGGAGCGAGGTGCGCAAGGTGTATCTGACCGCCAGCGGAGGCCCGTTTCGCAACTGGTCGGCCGAGCAGATGGCGGAGGCCTCGGTGGAGGATGCCTTGCAGCATCCGACGTGGGACATGGGTCCGAAAATCACCATCGATTCTGCTACAATGATGAACAAGGCGTTGGAGATCATCGAGGCCCGTTGGCTTTTCGACCTGGACGTGGATTGTATTGAAGTTCTTATTCATCCGGAGTCGATCATTCATTCCATGGTGGAGTTTTGTGATGGATCGGTGATCGCCCAGTTGGGCACGCCGGATATGAGAATCCCGATCCAGTATGCATTGACCTATCCCCTACGTTATGCGGGGGAGGTGAATCGGCTGGATTTTTCCTCGTTGCGTCGTTTGAATTTTGAGCCGCCGGACGTGGAGCGATTTCCTGCTTTGCGGCTTGGCTATGAGGTAGCCCGCAAGGGAGGGACGGCGGGGGCGGTATTTAATGCCGCCAACGAAGCGGCGGTGGAAGCCTTCCTGGCGGGGAAGATTTCTTTTGGACGAATCACAAGGTTAATCGAGCGGACGCTTGGACGACACAGTATTATTCCGGATCCGAACTTGGAAACTTTACTTGCCGCCGATGTGTGGGCCCGGGAAGAGGTGAATTCATGTTTGAATGTTTGACGGCGACAACCATGCCTGAGTCTTTTGCTTTTAACAGTTTGCTTTTGGCGGGGATATTTTCTTCGATCAAAAGTTATGTTTTGATTTTCCTGGGTTTTTCCCTGGTCATTTGCGTGCACGAGTTGGGGCACTTTTTGGCCGCCAAGTTATGCGGTGTGCGGGTGGAGAAATTCGCCATCGGTTTCGGCAAGGAGATTTTCGGGGTAACGAAGGGGGAGACGCGCTATTCGTTCAATTCGCTGCCTTTGGGCGGTTACGTGAAGATGATGGGGCAGGATGATTTTGCGGTGGACAAATCGGGCGTACTACAAACCACGAATGATCCGCGTTCTTATATTAACAAACCGATCGGCCAGCGCATGTTTATCGTGTCGGCCGGTGTGATAATGAACCTGGTTTTTGCGGCGGTGGCCTTTATGGTCGCCTTTATGGCGGGTATTGACTCGTTGCCCGCTTCGGTGGGGCGATTGCGGCCTGATTCTCCAGCCCAGCGTTCGGGCCTGGAAATCGGGGATCGGGTGGTGGAGATCAACGGGCGTAAGATTTCCGATTACAAGGATCTGAAAGCATCCATCATGCTGGCAGATCCCAATGAAGCGTTGCACATAACCGTGGAGAGACCGACGGAAGGGCAGGAGCAGCCTGTCCAAGAGAAGGTATCTCTTCGGCCGGAGAAGGATCCCGAGTTAGGTCGGCTGGTTATTGGTATTGAGCCGCCGATGACGAACAAGATCTCCATGGCGATGGCGGATCCGAATCTTTCACCGGATCAACAACTACGCGAGGGGGATGTGGTTTTTTCAGTGGACGGTCAGGAGGTATCGAGTTTTTATGACATTTGGCCTTTGCTGGTTCGCAAAAGAGGTGAATACGCGGATCTGCGGGTTCGTCGGGAGTTGCCGAACAAGAAAGAGCCGGTGGAGAAGCAGGTCAAATGGCGTGCGAACATGCTGTTCAATACTACCGGTTTGGCGGGCAAGGGGAAAGGTAACCTGCTGGGTTTGGTGCCGCGACGGCAGGTGATCGAGGTTAACCCGGACAGCATTGCGGCCCAAGCGGGTTTGCGGGACAGGGACGTTATTGTTCGTTGGGGTAACCAGGTAGCGCCCACGCTGGAGGAAATCCGTGAGAGTATACAGGTCAATCCAAATACTGAGATTCCGGTGGTGGTTCTGCGACGGGAACCGGGGCAGGAGGCCCGGGGAGTGACGTTGCAAATTCGGCCGGCGCGCAGCGGTTTGTTTGGCAACGGCGAACCGCAGATCGGTATTGACCCGCGGATGTTTTTGCAGGAGACGGATAAGGTTGTTGTGTCGGATGTCGTCAGCAAGGTGACGGAGGATATCACATCGCCGGCGGCCAAGTTGAAAGACAAGATGCCCCGCGGGGCCATGATAACGAAGATTAACGATCAGCCGGTGCAAGATTGGTATGATTTAGCCCGTCGTTTTGTGGAGTTGGCCGGCACGGAGGTGAAATTAAGTTGGACATACGAGGGTGACGGCGAACAGGCGGACAGCATATACATTCCTGAAACTATTGGCACGACGTTCGATCTTTCCCCGAACAGCAAGATCACAAGCATTAACGGCAAAGAGTGGATCGAGGTGGAGCGTGACGGTCGAAGGCGGGTGTTTTCCGCGGACAGTTGGATTGGGGCCCATTACATTTTGAAGGAATGTGTTGGAGACACGGTTGAAGTTCAATATCGTGGGTACTCTGATACCGAACCACAAGTGGCCGAGGTCAAGGTGGCGCCGGAGATGTTGAACACGTGGGTGCAGCGGATTGAATACCTGGTTTTGGATCTTCGGCCGGACTACGTCATGACCACCGTGCGGGAGACCAATCCGGTCAAGGCCATGATGATCGGGGTGCACAAGACGATCTTTTTCGTGCAGATGGTGTACGTGACCGGCCAGCGGATGATCGTGAACCGTTCGCTGGGTTTTGAGAACGTTTCGGGGCCGGTGGGGATCGTGCAGATGGGCAGCGCAGTGGCCAACGAGAGCATGACGCTGTTGATCTATTTTTTGGCCATGATATCCGCCAACCTGGCGGTGATTAATTTCCTGCCTTTGCCGATTATGGACGGCGGACTGTTCGTGTTCTTGATCATCGAGAAGATCAAGGGCAGTCCGATCAGTCTTAACGTGCAGATGGTGACGCAGATCATCGGGTTGGTTTTGATTGTAGGTATTTTCCTGTTTGTTACGTTCAATGATTTTCAGCGGATATTCGGTTGAGCGGTAGCGTTCAATCGGAATGCGGTTTTGCGGATTGTGCGGGCCCTGTTTGTGTGGTCAGGGCCGGTTGGGACGTGGAGGCCGGTTGAGATTGGGCGACATAGCGGCGGGTCAGGGCGGTGGCGGCAGCGAGCATCACTTCGTTATTTTCATCCTGGAGCATTTCTTGTAGCAGGGGCAGGGCTTTCGGGCCGGGATAGCGGTCTAGAATTTTCACACCCATAAGGCGTATCGCAGGTCGCGGTTCATTCAATAAACGGTTGAGGCCGGCAAGTGTTTTCCCGGAATCAGCCAGTGCGGCGAGACGGGTATAGTAATATTGTTGCCCGGCCGGTGAGTCGGCTTGAATCAGTTGATGCACGTACCATTGTCCGCGAATTTCCCAGCGGAAGGTAAACCAGGCCAGCCAAATCAGCAGTACGACAGCCAGACCCAGCCATAATCTGGTGGGGAACTTTCGCCGCGGTGGCATGGGTTTATCGTTTTCGGGTCCATTCATGGCCGGCATATTTGTGGATCAACTCCTGGGATAAGCGAAGTTCTTCGGGATTAAGATCTTCGACCGTTTCGATTTTCGATTGCTCGCCGAAAATTGATTGGGCCAATTCGATTAGATGGTCGTTGATATTCAAGGTTACATGATCGGATAACGGTGCACAACATTGTTGGGGGTATCGGCTATAGAGAATCAATGAGCCGTGCTGCAGTACGGCATGGTGGGTTCGGCGCTGGGCGCTGCCCATCAGTTTTTGGCTGTTGATCAGAAGGTCGAAGGAGCTGTGTTGTTCGAAGCAGAAAAACGGCCCGCCATGTGAGCAGCAGCGTCCATCGGCGGGGCCGGGTTGGACGGGTACGTTGAATCGGAGGAGCAGTTCAGCCACCGCCTGGTGGACGCGTTGGTAGAGGCTGTTGGCGTTTAGGCCTTGTAACAAGGGGTGATCAAGTGGAAGCACGAGTGAATAGGTTAATTCGCGGTCATGCAGGATGGCGCCGCCGCCGGTCTGCCTGCGGACGACGGCCAACTCTCCGGCAGGTGGGGGCAGGGCGAGATAGTCTTCGTATTTTTGGAAATAGCCCAGGGAGATGGTGGCCGGCGTCCAGCGGTAGAAGCGCAGGATAGGTAATGATCGGCCGATGCCGACGCGTTGAAGAACAGCTTCGTCGCGGGCCATGTTGGTCGGGCCGTCGGCGGGGGGATCGATCAACAAGCGGGCCGTATTCACCTGCGTGGTTCCTCACTTATGAAGATGATCGGGCAGCGGAGGGTGTTTTACTCTCCGTTTCCTCGGTTGTATCCACCGGCGGTTGCCAGCAGAGATCCGGTTTGCGAGCCGCAGTGACTTCGTCCAATCGATAAACCGGCATGGTCAAGGGCGCCTGGTGCAAAAGCTGCGGATGTTCGTGGGCTTCATCAGCGATTTTGATCATGGCGCGGACGTAATCGTCCAAGGTTTCCAGGGATTCGCTTTCGGTCGGTTCCACCATGAGGCAATGGGGCACGGGCCAACTCATGGTCGGCGGATGGATGCCGTAGTCGATTAATCGTTTAGCCACGTCGGTTTCGGTTACGCCTTTTTCGCGGAACTGGGGGACCATGATGAACTCGTGGGCATACGGTGGCGGGAAGGGGAATTGATAATGATCGCGCAACCTGGCGGCCAGGTAGTTGGCGGACAAGACGGCGCGTTCGCTGACGCGGCGAAGGCCTTCAGGGCCCAGGGCACGAATGTAGGCATAGGCCCGGACCAGCACGTTAATTTGTCCATAGAAGGAGCGGACCCGGCCTATAGAATTTACACCGGGTGAGGCCCAGCCAAAAGTTCCGTCGTCACGGCGGACGACCTGGGGGCCGGGTAGAAATTCGGCGAGGTAGTCGGCCACTGCGACGGGACCACTACCGGGGCCGCCGCAGCCGTGGGGCGTACTGAAGGTTTTGTGAGTGTTGTAGTGCATGACGTCCACACCGAAATCACCCGGTCTGGCGATGCCGAGGCAGGCGTTCATGTTGGCCCCGTCGAGGTAGAGCAGTGCGCCATATTGGTGAAGGAGATCGGCGATTTGCTGGATCTGTTCGTCGAATACGCCGGCGGTGTTAGGATTGGTGATCATCAGGGCGGCGGTTTTGTCGTCCACTTTTTTCTTGAGGTCTTCCAGGTCAACACGGCCGTCGGGTCGGGAGACGACGGTCTGGATATGTCGTCCGCACATTGAACAGGAAGCGGGATTGGTGCCATGAGCAGTGTCGGGGGCGAGGACCTTAGGGCGTTTTTCACGGCGGCTTTGATGGTAGGCGGTGATGATCATCAGGCCGGTCATTTCACCATGAGCACCGGCGCAGGGTTGGAGGGAGACATGAGGCAAGCCGCCGATTTCGCCGAGGAAAACGCGTAGGTTGTAAAGCAGTTCGAGCATGCCCTGGACCTGTGACTCGTGTTGATAGGGGTGAAGGTTGGTCAGGCCGGGCAGGGCGGCGGCGCGCTCGTTGACGCGGGGGTTGTATTTCATGGTGCAAGAGCCGAGGGGGTAAAAATTCCCGTCCACGCTGAACTGGCGATGGGCGAGGCGGGTGTAATGGCGCACGAGGTCCAGCTCGCCGACTTCCGGCAGGGGTGGTGGATCGTCGGCCAGGAGTTGTCGCGGTATAACTTGTTCGCGGTCAACGGGGGGGACATCGTTAGTCGGCAGGGAGACCGCGCAACGGCCGGTTTTGCTGAGTTCGAATATCAGTTTTTCCGCGGGGACCAGGCCGGCGCCCTGCGGAATGTTTTGTTCAGTGATATTCGTGTTGTTGGTGTTCTCGGTCATGGCGTTTTTTTCAATCGGTTTCGAATTAATAAATCGCGTTCCTATTGGGCAAGAGATAGTTTTTACAAGGGTTTTTGCCACCATTGCGTGAAGCTGTTGGCGTTGTGTAGCTGTTTATTTTGCAGGTCGTAGATCATCAGCGACGGGTATTTGTCCGCCACGTGATTGAATAATTTCAGCAGTTCCGGGGCACCGCAGTTGTTTTCCACGTGTACGGTTTTTTCGTGGATGGTCAAGCGGGCATAGTTTAACCCGCGGCCGAGGAAATCGATTGAATTTTCCGGGCCGGGTTTGCAGCCCTCCATGTTCAATAAAACTTTTTGTACAGCATGTGGATCTTCGAAAGGTAACGCGTTTTCCATGAGGGAGCGCGCGGTTTGGGCCTGTATCGGCGGTTCGAGGTCCGGCGGTAACGGCACTTGAATGAACTCTACGTTGTAACCCACGTCTTGTAATTCCTCTTTTTAGAACAATTATGCTTCGTCCAGGGCCGTCACCAGGGCGTCGATATCTTCCGCGGTGCGTTTTTCGGTTACGGCGACGAGGAAGGTGTCGGCCAGATGGTCATACCAGCGGCCAAGCTCCACGCCGGCGAGGATACCTTTTTTCCGGCAATGGGCAAGAACCTGTGTGACGTCCTTATTGGTACGAACGGCAAATTCCTTGAAAAACGGGGCCTTGAAGCGGAGTTCAAAGCCGTCGAGTTGGTTGATGCGTTGGGCGGCGAAATGGGCCTTGTCCAGGCAGAGGGAGGCGACCTTGGACAGGCCGCTGCGTCCCATGGCGCTGAGATAGATAGCCACCCGCAAGGCGAGGAGACCCTGATTGGTGCAGATGTTGCTGGTGGCTTTTTCGCGGCGGATGTGCTGTTCGCGGGTTTGCAAGGTTAAGCAGAAGCCGCGGCGTCCGACACTGTCGGTGGTGCAGCCGACCAAGCGGCCGGGCATTTTGCGCATGTGTTTTTTCGTGGTGGCCATAAATCCGAGGGAGGGTCCGCCGTAGAACATGGGGATGCCCATGGGTTGGCCGTCGCCTACCGTGATGTCCACACCCAAATCGCCGGGACGTTTGAGCAGGCCGCAGCTGATGGGATCGACCGAAGCGATGGTCAAGGCGCCGACTTCGTGGGCTTGAGCGCAGAGCTGGTCGAGGGTTTCGATATTGCCGAGGAAGTTCGGGTTTTGGACTACAACTGCGCAAGTGTCCTCGTTTAAGGCCTGGCGGAGGTCTTGCGGATTGGTTTGTCCGTTAGACGATTCGACGATGACCAAGTCGAGGGGCAGTTCTTTTAAATATGTTTTGAGCACGCCGATGGTGTCGGGGTGGACGGCGGAGGAAACGACGATGCGTCGTCGGCCGTTGATGCCCCGGGCCATGAGGACGGCTTCGGCCACGGCGGTGGCGCCTTCGTAGAGGGAGGCGTTGGAGACGTCCATGCCGGTCAGTTGGCAGATGAGGGTTTGGTATTCGTAGAAGGCCTGTAGGGCGCCTTGGGCGACTTCGGCTTGGTAGGGGGTATAGGCGGTGAGAAATTCGCTCTGGTTGGCCAATTCGTCCACGACGGTGGGGATGAAATGGTCGTAGACGCCGCCGCCGAGGAAGCATTTTTGGCAATCGCAGGTTGAGTTGGCCTGGGCCAGGCGATGCATTTCATCCAGCAGTTGCATTTCGGTCAGCGGGGCGGGCAGATCGAGGGGGCGATTCAGCCGGGCGGTTTCCGGGATGCCTTGGAAGAGTTGGTCCGCGCTGTCGACGTTGATTTCGCCAAGCATGTGTTGAACATCGTGATTCGTCAGTTGTGTAAAGTCCATGAGGGTGTCACCACGTTGTTGAGTTCAAACAAAAGATTTTCGGTAGGCCGATTCTGCCAACAAAACAGTTTTCATGTTACATAGATAATACGATTGTAGTTCTATTTGTTGTACAGATCAGGATTCGCCCAGCATTTGTTCATAGGCTTCCGGGTCCATCAGGTTATCCAGGGGAGAGAGGTCCTCGGCCTGTATTTTGAGCATCCAGCCGGCTTCGAAAGGATCGCTATTAACCAGTTCCGGCTGATCCTCCAAGTCCTTGTTGACTTCCACCACTTTGCCACCCACGGCGGAGAAAAGTTCGCTGGTGGCCTTGACTGATTCGATTTCCCCGCAAGCGACGCCCGGTTCGATGGCCGTGCCCTGATCGGGCAGATCGACAAAGGTGATGTCGGTCAGCTCATCGGCGGCGTACTGGGTAATACCGATGGTGACGATATCGCCTTCGGCCTTGAACCATTCGTGGGTCTGGGTGTATTTCCGATCGCTCGGTATTGTGCTCATGTGTATGATATCCTTTCTTTTTATTTATCGTTTATAAAAGGGGAGTTTGACGATGGTCGCGTCCACCTGTTTTTGGCCCACGTTGACGGCCAGGGATTGGCCGAGTTCGGTCAAATCCGCCTGGACATAGGCCAAGGCTATGCTTTTTTGTAAGGTGGGGGAGAAGGTGCCGCTGGTAATCTCGCCCACGGATTTATCGCCATGGAGCACGGGGGCATTTTCTCGGGCGATGCGGCGGCCTTGGAGTTCGAGTCCGACGAGTTTTTTTTGCGGTCCGTTTTCGGCGATTTTGCGCAGGGGTTCGGCCCCGATGCAATCTTTTTGTAAATCCACGCACCAGCCGCAGCCGGCGGAGATAGAATCGATATTTTCATGCAGTTCATGGCCGTAGAGGGGCATGGCGGCTTCGAGTCGCAGGGTGTCACGTGCGCCGAGGCCGGCCGGCTTGATAATCTGATGATCGGCAAGTTGGCGGAGAAAACCGCCCAGCATGTCGGCGACGATGGAAGGCATGATCAGCTCGATGCCGTCTTCACCGGTGTATCCGCTGCGAAAGACGGTGAAGGGCATCATCATTAGTTCGCCTGCGTAAAACCGGTAGCGTTTTAACTCGTCCACGGGGCGGGGCAGAAGTTTGTTAGCTTGTTCGATGGCCTGTGGTCCCTGCAAGGCCAGCATTAAAGTCATTTCGGTTTGGTCAACAATCTGGACGTTTTGGGCGGGACTATGTTGGAGCAGCCACTGGTGAATTTTCGAGCGGTTGGCGCCATTGCAGACGACCATCCAATGATCATCGAAGCGGGAGACGATGACGTCGTCGAGGATGCCGCCCTGTGCGTTGCACATGTGACTGTAGCGGGATTGGCCGGTTTGCATGGTACCCAGTCGGCGGGTGCACAAGTTTTCCAAGAAGTGTTCGGCGCCTTCGCCGTGGACTTCGATGCGGCCCATGTGGGAGATGTCGAAGAGGGAGACGGCGTTGCGCGTATGATGGTGTTCTTCGACGATGCCGGTGTACAAAAGAGGCATCTCCCAGCCGGCAAATTCAACCATCTTAGCGCCGAGTTGTACGTGTAAATTGTATAACGGGGTTCTTTGCACGATTATTCCTGTTGTAATAATTGTAATATGGCCACTTGATGTACGGGTATAAGCAACCCTATCGTTGCGCGCAAGTCTTGTCAAACGATTGCCTTGCGATTTGGTCTGCGACTTTAATCCTTTCGGATAGAATTTGGCCGCTACGTTGTACAATAGTTCCGTTTAATCCCAGGCGGGTTTTGATCATTATATCGCGGTCAATAAAGGAAAAGGTGTTTTTTATTTTGCGATAATCGTCGCCCAAGTTAAAGCGGAACATCTCCGGTGTGGGTGGAATGGGGAAATCACTGCCGTAAACCAGCTTGTGATGAATCTCGGGCATGGCGGCCAGTTTTTTAAGCCAATGGGCTTTACTGAAAAGGGCGAGGGCGGCGGTGTCGGCATATAAAGGGGCGTTGGCGAAGTCGTGACGTAAGGCATCTATGCAGGCGTTAAACGTGTGGCTTGGGGTGAAGGGCCACAACGTTGGGGCGGCGGCGTGGGCGATGATAACGGTGGGCATGGCGCGGTCTTTGCGCAATTTATTGAGGGTGTGCAAAAGGGGGCGAGGATCGGCGAATTGCGGATGCATGTTGCCAAGGGTGGATTCCATTCCGCAGTGGATCAAAAGCGGGATGCCTAGATCGGCCGCCCGGCGGAGAAAGGCGATTGAACGCGGATCCTGCACATCGATATTCTGAGTCAGCGGTAGCCACTTGATCAGAACAGCGCCGGCGTGCACCACTTCTTCCAGCATGTCCAAGGCGGTTAACTGTCTGTGTTTTCGATAGGGGTGGATGGATGCTCCGAAGAGAATTCGCTGTGGGTATTGTTGCCATAAATTGCGGGCGAACGTATTGGATACATAGAGATCGGAGCCGAAAGGTTTGTTTCTTTTTCGTGGGCCGAGTGCGTGGCCTTCTGTCGTGTGGTATTGATCAAAAGCGAGTACGACGGCGCGATCGATACAATGGGAATGGAGAATCTGTTGCAGTAAATGATTCTGGGCCAATTCTTCCTGCTGTTCGGCGGGAATCGATTGGGGGAGGCGTAATATCATACGCAGCAAGCGCATACCCAAGCTATAGAACACGCGGTCGGACATATAGGAATCAAAGGGGGTATATTCTTCGAGTGGTTCGAAGGAGAAGCGATTGGCGTTTGGTAAGTTTTTTCTGTGGTAGCCGATATGGCAATGGACGTCGATGCGCATGTGTGATACGGGTTCCCATGGTGAATAAACGGCGGGTGGATTTAGGGTCATTTCGTTTTTTGCGTAGCGATTTCGAGTTGCATGGATTAAGATTTCACCCCCGGCGCGCCGGGGTCGAAATGACACGAAAACCAAGTTCTGTTACCTCTTATTTTGAAGTACTCTGATTAAATACCTTTAGCGGCGTCGGGTGTTCTTTTTTCGTTTGGTTTTCTTTTTCGGGGTACGTTTGCGCGGAGCGGCGGAAGAGGATTTTCGTCCGCCTTGGGCTTTTCGTTTTCCTTTGTATTGGCCTTTTCCTTTTTTGCCCCTGCTTTTTTCTTTTTCTCCGCTTTGATTTTTAGTTTTGCGCTTTTTAGCGGGCAGCTTGGTGACGACCAACTCCAAAGTGCGGGCGGATACGTCCACCCTGGCAATTTGCACGGTCAGTTTATCGCCGATACTGATTCGCCGGCCGCTCATCTGGCCTACGACCGAAGCGGAGCGGGTGCTGATTTCCCACCAATCGTCCGGTAAATCCTGGAAGCGGACCAGGCCGTCCACCTGGTACTTGGATAATTGCACGTAGAGGCCGACGTTGGTGACCCCGGTGACGATGCCGTTTTCGATATCGCCCAGCTTTGTTTCCAGCAGGCGGAGGATTTTGACCAACTTGAGTTCGCGTTCGGCATCCTCGGCCCGGCGTTCGGTGTAGCTGCAGTGCTTGCCTATTTCTTCCAGATCCTGCTGCGAAGGGGCGTTGGCGCGGTCGGCCTTTCGTTTCAGTTGGCCGGTGAGGTACATTTCCAAAAGGCGATGGACCACAAGGTCGGGGTATCGCCGAATGGGCGAGGTGAAATGGAGATAATGCCTGCCGGCCAGGGCGAAATGGCCGATGGTTTTCGGTGAATACTCAGCGGGGGCCATGGACCGCAGGACCGCCAAATGGACGGGAAAGGATTCGTCCGTACCCCGTACGCTGTCCAACAGTTGAATCATGTCTTGGCGTTCGATGGTACTGGGCATGGGTTTGCCTAATACACGCAGGAAGCGTTTCAATTTTTTTTGTGCGTCGGAAGGTGGTTCGGGATGGATGCGGCGGAGATGCGGGACGTCCAGATTGACGAACAGTTCCGCGACCGCTTCGTTGGCCTCCACCATGAACATTTCGATGATGGTATGCGAGAAGCTGGTATCTTCCGGCTCGACGTCCACGCATTCTTCGTCTTCGTTGAGGACCAGTTCGACGTCCGGCAGATCGAGAACCACCATGCCCGCGTCGAGTCGGCGTTTTTGAATTTTGCGGGCAAGAGATTCCATGTCTTTCACTAAATCGACGACTTCGGGCTCATACCCCTTGGTCTCGCCGTCGCATATTTCGGTGGCCTGTTTGTAGGTGAGGCGTTTGGAAGAGCGGATCACGGTGTTGGCGTACCGTTTGCTTTTTCGACGGCCTTTATTGTCGTATTCGATGAAAACACTTTTGGTCAGTCGCGGCTCATCCTCCTGGAGGCTGCACAACCCGTTGCTGAGCACTTCCGGCAGCATGGGGATTACCAAGTTGGGCAGGTAAACGCTGTTGCTGCGCTGGTACGCTTCCCGGTCCAGGGGGCTGTCTTCTTTGACAAGGGTGGAGACGTCGGCGATATGCACGCCGAGTTCGATGGTGTTTTTCGATTTGCGGCGGAGGGAGATGGCGTCGTCGAAGTCCTTGGCTTCATCCGGATCGATGGTAATGATCGTTTCGTCGCTTATATCTTCGCGGCGGGCAAGTTCGGCATCAAGGTCATATTCGCGCACCGCATGGCGGGCGTCGTTCAGGACTTCTTTGGGGAATTCGTCCGGGAAGTGGTATTGGCGAATGACGCTGAGGGTATCGACGCCGGGTTCGCCGCGCTTGCCGAGTATTTCCACGATGACGCCGCGGCCGGGTTTATCTTCGGAGGGGAATTCGCTCAGTTCCACGACGGCCTTGTCGCCGGGCTTGGCCCGGGTGGCGGATACGTCGCCAAGTAGAATGGGAGTTTGCAAGGCGTGGCCGTCAGGATGCAGCCACCATTTTTTGTCCTGGCGGAACACTTCGCCTACAAAACGGTTTTGTCCACGTTCGAGGATTTCGATAATGGTGCCCTCCACGCGGGTGCGATCCCCGCCTTTGCCGCGGTGGGTGATGCGGGCCACCACGGTGTCGCCGGTAATGGCGCCCATGGCGGAATCGGGGGGGATGAACAAGTCGCCATGGTCGGTGGTTGATTCTGGCAGGACGAAGCCGAAGCCGCGGGGATGACCGCGGAAGGTTCCGATAATACGGTCGGCGGCATCGGGCAGCATGATAGTATTCTGAATGCCGCGGACCACCCTTCCTTTTTTCATCAACTGTTTAACGGCGTCACGAAAGACGTTGTAGCTTTGCTTTTTCACCCCCATGGAGGTGGCCAGCTGTTTGATGCGCTTGGGCTCGTAGTCTTCCTGGCTGATGTGATGCAGGATGCGATCAGAGAAGTTGTCAGATTTTTTGGAAATAGCAGGCTCCTTGCTGAGTTTGTGTATGCGTAGGTCTCTTCAATGTGCATTGATTATAAGACATTACCGTGGTTGATGCCTAGTTTGCAGGGAAGCAAGGTTTATATACATGCTAGAGCTTATTTTCAGGTCTTGATCAACCGATTGCTGAAACAGCGTATTGGCATGTTACCTGTCAAGAATTGAGTTGTGTGATCGAAGGTTCCTGGTAGCAGGGCCGATAAGGAAACCATTCCGTATGCTTTGAAGCGATAGGGTATGCTGCGATGTGGCGATCGGGAAGATTCCTGTTCTGGGGAGTGGTCGTTTTCGGGTTGGCGGATTCCGCCCCTGTGCGGGCAGATTTGCTTGCCGATGATTCCGCGAAAACGGTTTTTACTCGAGAGGATGGAACCTTAAAGCAAATTACCGGCAAATACGAAGTTCACGAACCGCCGAAAATCTGTCGAGAGTCTTTTGAACAACAAAAATACTCGCCATTGCCTCCATTACAGGTGACGGTCGAATTGGAAGCACATTTTGAGAAGTTGGTGGTTTCAGAAGAGAAGCGTATTACAAAGCTTGATGGAAAACTATCGGCGAGTGGCGTGGGTTTTGATCTTCTGGGGGATGGCCAATTTGCTTGGCGATATGTTGACGACTTTGATTTTTCGGCAAGGCGGGATTACGGAGTAAATACGCCGGGACGGTATGTTTTATCTTCCATTGTTGTTCCTAATCCCGCCT
>CAZMVS010000009.1:0-6137 GCA_964569525.1 uncultured Planctomycetales bacterium | reverse complement strand
TCATGACGGATATGTTCACGTTTGTGCTGCTGTTCGAGCAGTGCGGCATTTAGCTTCTCTTTTTGCATGTACAAATCGGCCAATCGACTTTCAGCAGTAAGTACGGTACGTTCGGCCTGAAGCATGCGGTGGGCGGCGTCTTCCGCTTCCTGGGCCGAAGAGCGAACCGTCTCATCACTGGCCTGTTGAGAAGAACGCAGGCCTCGCAAGGTGTCGGCCAACATCGCCCGCTTCTGCCCCAACTGCCCAACGGCTACCTTGGCTTCGGTCAGCTTGTCAGCTAACTGTTGACGGCGGGTATTGACTTCATCAATCTGCTGTTGCAACTGTCGGACATTTTCTTCGCGGCGTTGATTTTCCTCTTCCAGCTTGGCCAGGGTTTGCTCCGCCTGCGATTTGCGCTGTTGGGTGTCTTCGATCTGCGTATCCAACGACCGCAATTCGCTATCCACAATCGGTTTTTCCTGTTCCAACCGACCGATAGCATGTTCATTATTATTGCGAGCGGCATTGTTATCCGCTTCGGCAGCGCGAATTTCATAAATCGTATGCCGCAAGTCCTGCTGTTCCTGCTCCAACTGTTCAATATCTGTGGTAGTCTGTTGCAGGGGCTCATTAGCCCACGCGCTCCGCCCGTCCACTTCCTCGATCTGTTCATCGATTTCCCGTAGCTCACTCTTACGCGAAATCAGCACCGCCCCATTACTGGCCGGACCGAGCTGGCACATTCCATTATGATCGAGCAGTTCTCCGCTTTGGGTCACGTAGCGATAGCCCGGCGGGTTCATGTCGAACATACGCAGCGCGTCATTGAAATTCCGCACAATCACCGTCTTACCCAGCAAATGTTGCACCAAACGATGGGCTTCATCAGGATAACGCACCAAATCCATGGCGTAGGCGACGAAACCTTCCTGATTTGTAAAATCCCGGCCATCAATAAACGGTGGGATCCGATCTAAACAGACGGCCCGCACCTTGCCGGGCAGTTCAGCCATCGTGTCCGCGTCTTTAAAGAACGCCTCGCTGTTATTGACCACCAGGTATTGATCATGCTCACCCAAGGCGGTTTCGATCAGCGTCGCATTGGACACGTCCACTGCCACCAGGTCAGCCACCATGCCCATGACATAGTTGAAGGCCTGGCCGGTTTCGTTTTGCTCCTTCTGGTGCAAAACTTCACGAATGCCCGCATCCACACCTTCAAATTGCTTATCCAGATCATTCAGCAGTTGCTTACGGCTGAGCAATCCGCTGCGGTATTCCTTGGCGGCGGCCAATTCCCGGTTGATACCAGCCCGGCTGGCATCAAGCTCGGCGGCCTGTTGCTGTTTTTCTTCCAATTGCTGGTTGTGATTATCTTTCTTTTCGGAAAGTTCCCGACCTTGTTGTTCAATCTCCTCGCGCTGCTGCAGCAGTCGGGACAGCTCTTCTTCGATCTGCTGTTTACGGTTGTGCAAACGTTGCTGTTCGTTTTCGAGTTGTTCACGCCGCTGATTGTACGAGGTAATCTCATTATGCAATTGAGCGGTGCGGCGCATCAGGTCGATGATCCCCGCCTTTTCATCTTCGCTCCTGGTCTGCAGTTCATTGAATTGTCGGGTTAACTCGCGATCCTGTTGGCCTAATTGTTCAACCGTCGCGTTGGCCTGTTGAATATCATCTTCCAGCGACTGGTGGGCTTTTTCTTCCTCGGCAATGCGTCGGCGAAGCTGGGCCGCCCGTTGCCGTTCCACCGCCAACCGCTGTTGAGCGCGGCCGCGAGCCTGGGTCAATTCATCGATCCGCTGGCGGGAGTTTTCTACCCGTTCGGTGTTGGCGGTTATCTCCTGGGCGTTGGCTAATATCTTCTGCTCAATTTCGTCGATAACCACTTCGAGTTGCATCAAATCGTTGTCCAACGAGCTGGTGCGGCTTTCGGCCGAACTGATCGAACTGCGCAACTCGCTGGCCCGATCATTCATGCGGTTCACTTCGTGGTCCAACTGAGAGCGTTTGGTAGTCAGCCGATGATATTCCGCCATGGAATAGGTCGCCCGCTTTTCGCGCAACTGGCGATCATATTCCTGCCAATTCCGGGCCTTGCCCGCCTGCAGCTTGATACTGCGCAGCCGCTTCTGCACTTCTTCGATAATATCTTCAACCCGCATAAGGTTTTGTTCAGCCCGATCGAGCTTGCGCTGGGCCTCTTTCTTGCGGGCCTTGTACCGGCTAATGCCAGCCGCCTCTTCAAAAATGATCCGGCGTTCCTGGGGATTAGCCTGCAACAGGATGTCCACCTTGCCCTGTTCAATGATGGAATAAGCCCCCACCCCGATGCCGGTATCCATAAACAACTCGCGAATATCCTTCAGCCGCCGCGTCTCATTGTTGATTTTGTATTCGCTCTCGCCGCTACGATAGAGTCGGCGGGTTACGGTTACCTCGTCGGCGTCACTGGCCAACTTGCGGTCGCTGTTATCGAAATGCAGATCAACCTGGGCCATACCCGCGGTCTTGCGGGTACCCGAGCCGTTGAAGATGACGTCCATCATCTGCTTGCCGCGAAGGCTGCGCGCACTCTGGTCACCGAGGACCCACTTGATGGCATCCACGATGTTACTCTTACCACAACCGTTCGGCCCGACGATGGCGGTCACCCCGGGCTTGAAGTCGAAGTCGGTCTTATCGGCAAAGCTTTTAAACCCCTGGCAGGTCAATCGCTTGAGATACATGGTATTCTCGCAGCCTCCGTGCGAATTTGGGCAAGGCCCTCCATAGCCTACTTAGACAGGTTTTCCCCACCAAAACAAAAGTGTAATTTAACAGCATCCAGAGCAATTGCCAAGTGCGAAACCCATTTTTATTTTGTAATTCCGCCGCATCAAATGAGTTGGATAATTATTCCCTCTAAATCAGTTTGGCTAGAAAGGTATCAGCCGAACAGGAACAAGATATATATTCATCGACCGTCCGGCGGACAATCCTGTAAAAACGCTTACTTCATTTCCTGCATGATCTTAACGGAAGATGAACACCCGATACGATGGGCACCGGCCTCGATCATGGCCTGGGCGGTGGCCAAATCGCGAATCCCGCCTGCCGCCTTGACCAAGAGAGAGGGGGCATATTTCCGCAACCACTTTATCGCCTGCGTCGTCGCCCCGCCGGCCGGATGAAAGCCGGTCGAGGTCTTCACGAAATCCGCCCCCGCCTCGACCGCGCATCGACAGCCGGTAGCGATCTGCTGCTCATTCAGCACGGCTGTCTCCAAAATAACCTTCAAAATATTGCCGCCGCTGAGCCCATGTACCACATCCGCCACCGCACCAATATCATTGGTCACTGCCGCGGCATCTCCGTCCAGCAGCTCGCCCACATGAATCACCATATCAATCTCCCTTGCGCCGTCTTCGGTGGCACGGCAGGCTTCGTCCATTTTGCTCTCCGTGGTCGTCGCCCCCAAGGGAAAACCTGCCACTGAGGCTATAGCTACAGAGGTTTTTGCCAGACGGCGGGCACAGCGTTTCACCCATACCGGGTTCACGCAGACTGCGGCAAAACCGTATTCCACTGCTTCATCGCATAACCGATCAATATCCGCCGCCCGAGCTTCCGGCTTCAAAAGGGTATGATCGATCTTGGAGGCCAAGGTATCGCAGTCCATGACTATTCCTTGTGATTATCCATGTCGGCCGCGGTCGTTCGGAACGTTCCGCGGATTGAAACGCAACTGATAATCGCCCACGTAGCCTTTCTTCTGGAAAAAGGCGAAAGCCTCTTCGATGGCAGCAAAGACCCGGGTCGCGGTTTCGGTCACAAAAGGTGAAGGCGCCAACGTCGGCCGCCAGACTACGTACACTTCCTTGGTAGCTTCGAAAGCGTGCTGCAGCTCCCGCTCCACGCCGGAAGAAATCCCCGGCTTTCCGTCGGGTAGTTCGGGAATGTAACTGACGATCATGTCCGCCTGATCAACCATCTTAAAATCGCGGGCGTAAATTTGCCCGTCGATGTCCGAGGCCACCGCGCTAACCTCGTCCACGGAAAAGTTTATCTGCCGCCCGAGGACCTCTACCGCGAAATTTTTCGCTCCCTGTTGCATGGCCGAAGCTGCCTCGAAAAGCAGACGTTTTTCATCCATATCCCCGGGATCGAAAGTGACAAAGTGATCACCGAGAGCCTGGCGAAAAGCATCGATCTCCGCCAACACTTCGGGCATATCCACAACGTGGGTCATGGGGAAGGAAGGATAAACCTTTCGTTTCTCTCGCTCGAACAACAGCCGATAGGCCGACTCGGCCGTGTCCTGATCAACTCCCCTGGCGATAACATAAAAACAGCCGTGCCCGCGCACGCTACGAGACATAACCTCAGTGGTTAATATTTCTTCTTCCCGCCAAACGAGAATATCCTTCAAAGTATGCGGCACGTCATGTTCGCGGGTCAATCGCTCGTGGACGGCATCCACGTTATCCACCAGGGTGATATACACATCGGCATCAAGGGCTTGCATCTGGTCATGATCGAAAGCGGGAAACAGGCCGTGCTTCCAGCGAAAAGTCGCGTGGGTATTCACCAGGAGGTTTTGCGACTGCGCGGCAATACCCAGGATGTCTTTGAATACGCTGCGGCGGAGGGAATCAAGTCGCTGTCGAGGTAGATCAAGTATCCGCCCCCGTGCCACGTCCGGGGCCTCGGCATACATCATATCACCCACGTGGACGGTGGTGACCTCATGACCGTTTTTCCGGGCAATCTCGGCCACCTGCTCGATGAAAGGTTTTTTGTCCACGCCCACCTGTCCGGTGATCACCGCCCGTACACCGTTATGCCGACTGGGTGGCCATAATGTAGGATTTTGCTCAACAGCCATTAGTGTCCTCCAAACAGCATCGTACCGCCGCGGCATACATAATCAATAACCCACCTGAATTCTTGTGATTGAAGCGAAACGGACTTTTGCAATCGCCGGATTGGCCTTATGCTGTCAGTATGGCTTATATCAATACTATCATCGAGTGGGAAGGGGCAGTGATCGACGTTCGCCCCCGTTTCTGGGCGGCCCACCAGGAGGCGATTCAACCGACAGGCTACCGCGGGCCGAGCGAGGAAGAATTCTGGCGGCTGATCAAGATCGGGGCGGACTTGGGGGCTATGCTGCCTCATGCCAAACCGCCGCAGGTCGCCGAGTACAAAAAACTCTGGCACGAAAAAGTCGAAAGCACCGAGTTTATGACCAACGACGAGCTGCAACCGACCGCCGCAAACAACCTGCGGGTCCTCAAGCAGATGGGCAACGCTCACCTGGTCACCCTCAGTTCCAACAGCAAGGGCGTAAACGAAACATTGGATCGCCTGGATGTGTGGATGCACTTCGATCAGAAACGATCGTTACCTGAAAATCGCGAGCGGCGGGTGAAAACGTTAAAAGACTTGGCCGGCGGGCATCGGACCACACTCGTAGTGGCCGGCACCGTCCCCCTCGCCTACGCCGCTGCCCAAGCCGACCTGTCCGTGGTGGCTATGCGCACCAGCCTGGCCTTCCCAAAGCAATTCCGCCAAGTCGGCGTGGATGTCTTTTTTGATACCCTCGACGAACTCACCGACGCCCTCATCAACGGTGATGAAGCTTTACAACGCATCGGCGCGCTGTGATCTAATCTGATTTTCGTCTTGAAGGTCAGCTTCCCACCGTACTCAAACCGGTTGCCTTACGGACTTCTTTCATGGTTTGGCCGGCGACTTCGCGGGCTTTGTGGGCACCTTCAGCCAGGATCTGTTCGAGCTTATCCGGCTGGGATTCGAGTTCGGCGTACTTCTCCTGGGCCGGGCCGAGTTTTTCCTGGTATAACTCGTACAGTCGCTTTTTCACCTCGCCGTAACCCATGCCGCCCTTGCGATAGCGCTGCTCCCACTCTTTCACCTCGTCCGGCGAAGCGATCAGGCGAAGCAAGGCCATCACGTTACACTTGTCCGGCTCCTTGGGTTCTTCCACCGGCGTGGAGTCGGTCACGATGGACATGATCCGCTTGCGGGCCTGCTTGGGCGGGCAGAACAACTCGATAGTATTGTCGTAACTCTTGCTCATCTTGCGCCCGTCAACGCCGGGAATGACCGCCACGTCACTGCCGATCATCGGCTCGGGGCGAACGAAAATC
>CAZMVS010000008.1:0-19842 GCA_964569525.1 uncultured Planctomycetales bacterium | reverse complement strand
CCGATCAGCCCGCAACCGGTTGCGATTGAATTGGGATTGTCACACCCGGTCTGCCTTTTATTTTTTCTGCTTATTATCGAAATCGGATTATGCGCCTGGGTTAGACCTTTATCTGACCGTCGGGAGAGGGAAGCTTGTTGCCGGTACTCTTAAGTTGCGGCAGGTTGATCTTTATTCGGTCCGCTGGTCAAAAGTTCTATCAGCAGACGAATGGTTCCTTCAACGAATTCCATGTTAGCGTGGCTGGGAATGTTCAACGGGCGGACTATGGCGAAGCCCACCGCGGCATGAATGATCTGCCAGGCCAGCCATTCAGCAGGTACATCGGAGCGGATTTGGCCGGCCTCCTGAGCTTCGGCCATCACCGAGGCCAGCGAGCGGACGTAGCGTTCATAATGGTTCTGGATGGCTTTTTGGATTTCCGGCTCGGACACCTCGATCGAAGCATGGAACAGGAGCTGATAGACGCTACGGGTTCTTGGATCGTGGGTGGCCGGGTTGTGGTACAACAGGATTTTCAGCTTCTCCAGCGGGCTTTTCATATCAACGGTGGCGTCCTGCCAGTTTTGGAACACGTCGTCGGCGATTTTTTCGATCAGAGCGATAAACAGCTCATGCTTGTTTTTAAAGTGTCGGTAAATTATTGGTTCGGATACTTCGGCTTCAGCAGCAATTTTGGCCGTGGTTGTCCCTCGGTATCCGTAGTTGGCAAAACAGCGTGCCGCCGAGTCAAGCAGTTGTTGGCGCCGTTGTTGGGCTTTCATCCTGACCATGTAAACTCCCGTCCGGAAAATAAACAATAAATCTACCCATTCCTCTTCACTACAATTTCCGGCTAATACAATTGTAATCCGAAAGTTGGCCGATACAATCCGAGTTTTAATAGATCAGGAAGGGAATTCATAGAAAATCTCTGCATTCCTTTAGATTTAGTGGCTCACAGTTACTGGGGAATGATATCCTTTAGCAAGACGCATGCTGAATATGCTGAACAATGTATGCTGTCTTGCTCTTTTTTGAGTATATTATGAATACCCGCCACTGGCATTTTTGTGTCTATACTGATAAAAACACCTTGGGTCTGTTGTCTCGAATTAAATTTTTGGGAGGAATGTGGAATGACCGGAAAGTTGCTTGCCGTTTGGCTGTTGCTTGTGGGAATCTGCGGATGCACGATTGCGCTTCCCGGTTTTGACACATTATTTCCCACGGGCTCGTCTTTTGTGATGAAAGGCACCACCACCATCGTTGATAATGGCGGTCCCTGTCGATTGTGGATAGGGGAGAACGGCATCACCTATTACCTGTTTCAGGATCCCCGCGTGGATAACGAGGTATTCGACCAGGTTACTACCCCGGGTATGACCAGCCGCCTTGAAATTGCTGAACGCTCAGACCTGGAAGTTATCTGTTATGACGGTCCCGTGGTGGAGGTCGTGGATGTCCTGGAGATCATGGAATAAGCCATTACGGTCAGGTATTTTTCTCTTGGCCTTTGCATGTGCTTGCAGCTGTATCATATCAGGTTGCGGCAACAACCCGATTGATGGTGAAAGTTATTCTTCGGTTTATATCGTTGGTACGGAACTGTTGGAGCCGCCCGCCGTCCCCCGAAGCAAACTATACAAGCCCGCATACAATTTTGCCGTGCGAGAAGCCAATGATGAAGCCATCGAGATCGTTGGGTTTTATCTGACCGTCTCCGTTTCTGATTCGCAGGAGTTGCAACTCCGCTTGGTCGATCGCAGCACGCAATTGGTAACCAATCTTGCCTGCGTCGTATTTACCACCGCCTCCGATTTATCCGCTCGGAAGAGACTCAAGGCGGACGCTTCGACAGTGGCGAACTTACTGCAGGCCCAGACGCCTGTTTTTCGTGTGCAGCAGGATTCCTTTCTTCCTGGAACTTTGGAGCATCAGGTAGAGGTATTGATCCCCCGGGCAATTTTATCCGCCGATATGCGTCTTGAAGTATTTACGTCCACAGCGGCGGATGGCTCACCGGTCGGGAAGGATTGGATCGAGTTGGTTGAAGATTATTTTTACATGGCCGCCATCGGCGATTCAACCATGTGGTGCAACGGGGTGCGCGAAGAAGATAAATTCCACACCCTCGTGGCCGATGAAATTGAACGCCGCACGGGCAGGAAAGTTATCAAGCAATTGTTAGCCGTTTCCGGCGCTCCCGTAGCGCCTCAATCGGAAGAGGAAGATGTATGTGGGCCGAATTGTTTCGGCGAAGCGCCGGCGGTCATTCCCTCGGTTACTACCCAGGCGGAAAATATTCGCCGGCCGGAGCTGATGGATCTCATTCTGGTGACTGGATGTATCAATGATGTTCGCATCGGGCGGATCATTGATGTCGAGATCAGCCAGGAGGAAATCGAGGAAGTCACACGCCAAGCTTGCCATGATCGAATGGAAGAGTTGATCCTCAGGCTGAAGCAATTGGCTCCACAGGCGCAGGTTATTATTACCGGTTATTACCAGATCGTTAGTCTTGATTCGGATCTTTTCGGCCTGCGCGAATTTGCCGTAGTGAATAATACCGAGCCGACCGATGACGAAGAAATGGCCGCTTTCGTGCAAACCACTTCTGCCAATTCACGCCGTTTCTATGATGTTTCTACAAGTTCCTTGACCGAAGTAGTGGCCACTGCCAACGAAGGGGAGGATCGCCAAAGGATCTGGTTTGTGGATCCCGGTTTCGGCCCGGAAAACGCGATGTTTATGCCCGACTCTTGGTTGTGGAGCTTGACTGCGGAAAACGAATTTATTGGGGAATTGCTGGAGACGGGATTAAGGCTGTTCCCGGAAGATCCCATGGTGGACTTGCGGGCTGAGGTTTGTTTGGAGGGGGATATCATGACTGCTTTGCCAGTGTGCCTCTATGCCTCCGTCGGCCATCCGAACGTGCAAGGATCTCAAGCCTATGCCCAAGCCATTCTGGATACATTTGACCAAGCCGAACTTTGGAATGAGTTCCTCGCTGATACGCCTTGAAACGAACCTTTTGACATGCTTCGAATATGAAAAAAGCCCGGCCGCTTTTGCGACCAGGCCTTTAGAATTTCATCCATGAAACTATTCTTTGTGGGTGTTTTGCAAAAAACAAAAAATTGGAATGGCTTCATGCCCATGACTAAAAATTTTAGTCATCGTCGTCATCTTCTCCGCAATCGCACTTTCCACACGAATACTCCGTCGCATTTTTGGAAGTAATTACGGATTTTTCCTCTTCTTCGCCTTTGTCTTTATCCCCGTGGCCGCAAGAGCCATAATTCAGGGCTTTTTCCTCATCACCCTTGTCTTTGTCCTTGTCGCCATGACCGCAAGATCCATAGTTTGATGCGGCTGCTTCTTTCTCGCCTTTATCTCCTTTGTCTTTGTCGCAGCCATTAAACTGAACGGCGGAATTCTGGCCTACCACTGCGTTTTGCGTAGCGGCGGGGACCTCGGTAGCTCACACCAGGGCACCAACCAAACAAACCAACACCGGATACTTAATAAATGTCATAGTCTTGCCTCCATTAAATGCCCGTACAAATTTTCAATAAGCTGTTCGTTGTTTGCCGAACCGTGCGCACGATTCATTGCAATACGTGATTTACAAAACGAATAATCTTAGGTCGGGTAAAAAAGATCGGCCAATCCGATTGCCAAAAAAGTTTTGGGTTAAGTGACTTTTTCTGAATAGTTAGAAGCCCCGGCTGGCAGCTATGGAATGTGTTCCATTCTGGAACGCATGCGCGGTCAATAAGAAAGCAAGTGCCCGGTAACTTTGTTGCTGGTACCATTCACCAAACGTTACCCCAGCAGATGAGGTAACGCCGCAACACACTCGATGCACAAGTCTGGATCAGCTTCAGCGTAGTCAGCCGCCGGCCAAAGGTCCCCGCCCGTTTTGACCAGGGCGGTTTTCATGCCCATCCGGGCCGGAGCGATCACATCGTAAGCAGGGGAATCCCCCACAAAAAGAACGGTGGATAAATCGGCCGGACGACCTTCCGGATAAGCTTTACCTAATGCAGCTTCATAGATGACCGGCGATGGTTTGCGATAACCAACTTCGCTGGAAAGAATCTCGAAATCCATCAGCGGAGCCAATCCCAACCTCGCAAGCTCCTGTCGGCAATATTGTGGCGGAACGCTGACGTTACTTACCACGCCCATCCGATAGCCTCGTCCCCGTAGCTCTTCCAGAGATTCAAGGACATCAGGAAAAAGATCCAGCGAGCCAACCCAGCCTTGCCCCAGGATCTCACAAAAGCGAGTAAAGTTTCCTTGATCCAGTTGTATTCTCTGCTCCTCCATCCAACGGCCGATAATCGCCACCAGGTCCGCTTCCCGGTGTTCAGGGTCTCGGGCGGCCTCCGCCTCGGCGGCTTGAAACGCATGGACAAGGGTGCTTGCCAGAGTCGGCTTCAGGGGCTGGCCAATCGAATCTAAAGCCCGGGCCAGACCTGCCCGTATCGCTGACAATTGCCGATCGATGTTGGCCAGCGTTCCACCCCAATCGAATAAAATAACCTCAATATTCATTTTCTTCTCTTTGCCTTTACTAACTCTAACAAATGGGCCCTTATAGCCTTCCGCATGGTCTCGGTAAGTAGATGGAACAGAAGATATTGGCTGAACCGTCGCGTTGAGTCAAACGTACTCTCAGAAAGCTCCATAGGCTTCTAAATGTGAAAAAGTGGTTAATGAATCGTTTATGGTGAATCCTGTAGCGGATTTGTGTGTATAAACCGCGAAATAGCATGGAATAGCAGGTAACTGTGTTGTTTTTCACCCTTGGGGATGCCCCAGGGAAGGTTACGACCGGTGGGGAAGCCTATTTGACCCTGCAAATATATTCCACTAATGTAAAGTTTTCGCCCCTTCCGTATCACGGGGCAAGTACTGGCTAATCTGCTAAGCTCCATTTCGGGAAAGGTAATTTATGAAACGCTTTGTGAATGTAATCAGTTGTGTTGTTGCCGTGGCGATCGGGGGCGGGGTAACGACCGCACTGGCTGCTGATCAGCCCGCTTCTCAACCTGCCGCCCAATCCACAACCAAACCGGCGGCGACCCAGCCTGTCAATCCCGTGGCGGTCAAAGTTAATGGGCAAGAAATCATGGAGAGTGAAATCAAAGAGGTTTTTGATACATCCATCATGTCCAGCCCCCAGGCCCAAAAACTGAAACCTGAACAGATTAAACAACTCCGCGACCGGTACCGTATGCGGATCCTGAACTTGTTGATCGACAACACGTTGATTAAGCAAGTGGCGGATGATCCCTCCGGACTTAAGCTCAGCGAAGAGGATTATGTTAAGGTGGCTCGCAAAGACATCGAAGCTGATTTTAAAAAGGCCGGCATGTCTAGGGAGGAAGCCGACAAGCGATCCCAAGAACGCTTCAAAATGAGCTTGGATGAATTGATCAAGAACCGGGCTCAGAATCCCTTATTCCAGCAATACGTCCAACAAACCGAAATTCTCAAAACCAAATTCCCGGAAAAAGTAAAAGTAACGGATGAAGAGGTCCGTAAATTCTACGATGAGCACAAGGAAAGCTTGTATGAACACCCCGAGCAGGTTCGGGCCAGCCATATTCTGATCAAAACCCAGGGCTTGAAGACAGAAGAGGAAAAGAAGAAAGCGCGAGAAAAGATCGAGAAGGTTAAGAAAATGGTGAATGAGCCCGACGCCGACTTCGCTTTGCTGGCCCGCCGATTTTCAGATTGTCCCTCGGGCAAACGTGCTGGTGGCGACTTGGATTATTTCGCCCGCGAAAAAATGGCCAAAGAATTTTCTGATGCCGCCTTTGCTTTGAAGGTGGGTGAGATCAGTGACATTGTGGAAACACCGTTCGGATACCATATTATTAAAAAGACCGGCGAAAAACCGGCTTCAACAACCTCTTTTGAGGAAGTCAAAGATGGTGTCCGACATGATTTGGAAAAGAAGAAGATGCTGAAACTTCATCAAGAGCAGTTGGCGGAAGCGAAAAAAGATGCAAAAATCGTTTACCCGCCGGGCAAAGAACCTCAGCCTGTACGTGTTCGGCACATAAAGCCTTCTTCTCGGCCCGCCGGCAAAAAAGCGACCAGCAGACCGGCGTCCTCCAAAAAGGTTATTGAACAACCGAAAAGCAAAGACAAATAATCCGCACGTAACATCTGATCGGTAATCAAAAAAGGCCGCCCACTTCGAAGGGGTGGCCTTTTTTTTAATCCTACCATAAAAAGATCGGTTTCAGATCACTATGCACAAGTTTGCGCTGGTCTTCACGCAAATACTTCGCCTTGCCTGTTTAGATTATCGAGTGTCGGAGATTTAGATTGTGGGTCGCAAAACCCCTCTCGGCCTCAAATACTCCACTTCCAAATGGTGTTGCCACCAACCAGAAATTCACTCAAATCCAAGAAACCACTCTTCGCAAGATTCCTGAAGATCATCTCGGAAATCTTGATCCTTGGCCGGCCAAGGCGAGTAGAGGAGATAAAAATTTATATTCCAAAAAATCCTGTCAGAGCCCCAATTATCAATTGAGGTAGCAAGCTGGCGATTATCGAGCCGGCCGTCGTTTCACAACCGCTGGCCTGAAGCAACATCCCCCCGCAAAGCAAAACAAAAAGCAGATTGCGTATCCGTGCCAATTTCATGTTTGACTCCTTGTCTGAAATGAAAGGTTCCACCTTTGAAAACACTGAAACCCAAAAAAACCGGAAATCCCCAAATATGTGCCGAGACTTCCTTAAAAAGAAAGAAAGTGACTTACCATAGTTTGCGAATTGAATCGTTTGGCTGCTTTTACTCCCCAACTGCCGGCTCGCCACAAAAACCGGGGATGACACAGCTCGGGTCTTCATCCCAATCGGGCCAATCAATAAACAACAGATCCCATTCGACCGGATCGCAATTTAAAAGTGTTCCACATGGATTCACGTTCCTGACTACGCCGCTCAATGCCGAGGAACAGCTTAGCCCCGGCAGCGATCCCATGCCAATAGTGACGATGACCAGAAGAATTCGTGAAATTGTTCGCATAAATCTTTTGCTATGCATCGTGCCGCCTCGTTAAATAGACAAACAAACGATTTTTCTTTTACCCCGGTGGACGGAACAACATTTTCCAAGTAGGGTCTTCAATCAGCGAATTAAAATTCCAGATCTTCCTCCGCCTCGTCGTCCGCAAGCGGTGCAAAACCGGGACAATCCACAAAAAGACTACCACCATCCGTGCACGGGTCAAAAGCCCCGCCGAGCCAACCCGTCTCGCAATCAAAGATGTAGCATAGGTCTATGGAATCCATCAAACCGTTGGTCCAAAACCGGGAACAGCTGGCCCCCGGCGATCCTGAGGTATCGAACCCTCCCATGTACGTTGGACTTATGATCCCGAAAACCGTACCCCCGGCTGTGAACATGGTCAGCCAGATCAAAATGCGGTATAGGCGTCGCTTCATGGCGTTACACCTCCGAAAAATTATTTGTAGGAATGAAAACTCAAGGCTTCCTGATCGCAGGTATGTACTTTACATTGGCTAGCTTACCACCGCAGTAGTATAGGGTTTGTCACCTGTCCCTGCAAGAAAGAAAATTCTCTCTCCACTATTCCCTATTAACCCCCAAAAAATGGCGGCAACCAAATCCGGGAAACCCTTTCTGTAAAGCAAAGACGGAATTATGCCACCACTAGTCGGCGATCTTCAGCATTACAAACCGGTATCATGTCGCCGCCCTTGGGAGTTGCCGGAATTTACTTTTCACAATCGATCCCCCCCAGGGCTTGAAAATCTGCTCGTAAATCCTGGTAAAGCTTTCGGTAGATCGGATAAACCTGGTCGTACAGGTGGGACTTTTTCCGATCGGCCTTCAGCGTTTCGTTCACCTTGATAACCGCCTCACAGGCCTCAGGCACGGAACTGTAAACCCCCGTCCCCACCGCTGCCAAAAGGGCTACGCCCAACGCCCCGCCTTCCTGCGTGTTGATGGTGACCGTCTTGGTCTTGTAAATGTCCGCCTGCATTTGTCGCCAGAACGCACTGGCCGATCCTCCCCCGCTGGCCCGCACCTCGCGAATGTTCAAACCGCGCTGCTTCATGATCTCCAGTTGATCGCGCATGCCGAAGGTGATCCCCTCTAAAACGGCCCGAATCAGGTGCGGACGACCATGACGCACAGTCAATCCCACCCATGCCCCACGGGCTTCCGGATCGGGATAAGGACATCGCTCGCCGGTTAAATACGGCAGAAATGCCAGCCCTTCCGATCCTGGGGGCACCTGTTCCGCTTCCTCGATCAATTTCGGATACAGCTTGCCCGGGTCTCGGTTTTCCTTAAGGGCGGCCCGAACCTCCTTCTCCAGCAGCATATTTCGCAACCACTGGAAACTGCCCCCCGCTGACAGCATACATCCGAACACGCACCATTTGCCGGGAACCGCATGACAGAAAGACTGCAGGTTCCCGTCGGCATTGGGCACCGGCTTGTCACTATGGGCAAAGACCACCCCGGAGGTGCCCATGGTGGCGGAAACGATCCCCGCCCGGACGATCCCATTACCCACCGCGCCGGCAGGCTGATCACCGGCCCCGCCGACAACCGGTGTGCCTTCCGCCAGCCCGGTCTCCCGGGCCGCCGCTGCAGAAATCTTGCCGCTGACCTCCGGTGATTCATACACCGGCGGCAATAGGTCCCCGTCAATCTCCAGCTTGCTCAACAGCGTCTTATGCCATTTGCGTTTTTTGACGTCCAAAAGCAATGTGCCCGCCGCATCGCTCACTTCACCTGCATATTCCCCCGTCAGCTTCAGCCGAATGTAATCCTTGGGCAGTAGAATTTTGTGCGTCTTGTCGTAGGTTTTCGGATCGTGCTTGCGAACCCAGAGAATCTTCGGGGCGGTAAAACCAGTTAAGGCGACGTTGGATACCATGTTGATCAGCTTCTTCCGCCCGCCGGCTCGCTCTTCGATTTCCACGCACTCAGCCGCCGTTCGCTGGTCATTCCATAACAACGCTCGTCGAAGCGATTCGCCGTTCTTGTCAACGAAAACACTTCCGTGCATCTGACCAGACAGGCCGATACCGGTGATCTGTGACGGTTTCTTGTTCGCTTTTTTGCAGACCGCGGCAACGGCCTTCACCGTGGCTTGCCACCAGTCACCCGGGTCCTGTTCCGACCAACCCGGTTTGGGTGAATAGATGGGGTACTCCATGCTGGCGGTGGCCAGTACGCGGCCTGTATCCGTGCACAGCAGGGTTTTGGTTGCCGATGTCCCGATGTCAATGCCGCAAAGAAGTGCCATGTCCGTCCCTTTCCATTCCAAAAACTTCCCCTTGACTGACCTCAGAGTATAACCCACTCACTACCGCTTGCGAAGACCGATCATCGAAAACCGGCCCTTAATCCATGAAACCTCTGCCCCTCAACCAAGGCCGTTTGTGGCTGACTCCCTTGTTGCATACAATCCATTTGATGACAGATAATGAAAAACAGCATCTACTAGGCGTTACCCAGGAACAGTTTACCGACTGGTGCCGGCAAAATGACCTGCCCCGCTATCGGGCTCAACAGGTCTTCGAATGGCTCTATCAGAAGGGCGTCACCGACTTTTTGGAAATGAGCAACCTGTCCAAGGACCTGCGGCAGAGGCTCTCTGAACACTGGATTATCCGCACCGGCCAGGAAAAACGCCGCCTGGAATCCTCCGATGGAACCGTCAAGCTTCTGCTCGAATGGCCTGACCAAGCCACCAGCGAATGCGTCATGATCCCTGACGGCAAACGACGCACCGCCTGTATCTCCAGCCAGGTGGGCTGCCCGGTCAGTTGCGCGTTCTGTGCCAGTGGTCAGGGGGGACTCAAGCGGCAACTGACCGTAGGCGAAATTGTCGAACAATCCTTTGCCGTTCATCAACTGTGTACCGGATCCGGGGACGACCGCGACCGGGGGTTGACCAATGTCGTTATCATGGGCCTTGGCGAACCGTTGGCCAACTACAGCTCGGTTCTTTCCGCTATTCGCATCATCAACGCTGACTGGGGCCTGAACGTGGGGGCCCGCAAAATTACGCTCAGCACCGTCGGCCTGCCCGGGAAAATTCGTAAATTGGCCCACGAAGACCTGCAAATTAATCTGGCCATTTCCCTCCACGCCCCAGATGACAAGCTCCGCCGAAAGCTGATCCCTTGGGCAAAAAAACATTCCATCGACGAAATCGTGGACGCCGCCCGGTATTATTTCGACAAGACCCGGAGGGAGGTCACCATCGAATACCTGCTCATTGCCGGTGTTAACGACCAAATCGAACATGCCCGCCGACTGGTCACCCTTGCCCGCCGAATGCGGGCCAACGTGAACCTGATCCGCTACAACCCCGTGCCAGGCCTGCTCTACGAACGCCCCAAATCTTCTGACGCCCACCAGTTTGCTGAAGAGATGCGCTCCCGCGGCCTCAAGGTCCACATCCGCAAAAGCCGGGGCCTGGATATCGACGCCGCCTGCGGCCAACTCCGCCGCGCTACCGCCAGGCAGGAAAAAACATCCCGTTAAAAAAATGCTCTGTTAAAGTTGGTAAATTACGGATCTGTTGAGCTGTTGGGTGGCGTGAATATGGGTAATTTGGATTAACTGGCTGGTCTGTTTATGTCCCTGTCGATTCAGGGGAAATTTGCATTGCGCTCTAATAACTTCCATGCTTGATGTGTAGCAGTACACAATTCCTCCGTCCGTCGGGTTCGCAAACATGTTATAGACACTGGTTATGAGGAAGCATCCAAGGCTGGTTTCATTTGGCCACCTTTGGATGATACTAGAGCGTACTTATGTAAAGGCAATTCTTTTTTTGTCTTTTTTCTCCGAAATCTATTTCAATTTCCATTATAATGCATGGTTACGCTGCAAATGATATGTTGCCGACATTGCCCTTTACGTGGTTCCTTTTTATCCTCGTCTGAATATGTGTAAAACCAGGCTCATAGTGCATATAAAATAAATAACCTATCGGATAACCCGTTTTTGAGGAGGCGTAACATGAAACCGTTTCAAATCGGCGTTTGCTCCTGGTCGCTACAGATTCCTGATCTAGGTCAATGTCTCAATACCGTAAAAGAAGAGTTGGAGTTAAACGTCGTCCAGCTCGGTTTCATGGATCCCAAGATGCACCAGAATCCGGATCGGGTTATCGACGTTGTGCAAAACAGCGGCCTTGAAGTCTCCGCCACTTGTGTGGCCTTTGGCGAATACGGCGAAGATTACACCTCCATCCAGACCATCGCCCAAACCGGTGGCTACCTGCCTGATGACAGTTGGGAACAACGCTTGGACAAAACCAAAGCCGTTGCCCATATCACCTCTACTATGGGCATCAACATGTTGACCACCCATATTGGCTTTGTCCCGCACGATAAAAATAGTCGCAAGTACGCCCAAATGGTCGATCGCGTAAAAGAGGTCTGCGATCTGCTCGGCGAGCGCAATTTGCAGTTGACCATGGAAACCGGGCAGGAGCACGCCTGTAACCTGCTCGACTTTATGGATAAAGTTGCCCAGTCAAATCTCGCCGTCAACTTCGATCCCGCCAACATGGTCCTCTATGGCGTGGGCGATCCGCTGGAAGCTATCGACGTCCTCGGAGAACGTATCCAGCACGTGCACATGAAAGACGCGAATTGGTCCGCTCAGCCCGGCCAGCAGTGGGGCGAAGAAGTTGTCCTCGGTACCGGCGAAGCCAAAATCCCCGGCGTCATCGACACCTTGCAGACCAAGGGATACGCCGGCCCACTATGCATCGAACGTGAGGCCGGCGATAATCGCCTCGGTGACATTCGGGCCGCCGTGCAATTCCTGGAACACCACGGCATGTCCCGGTAATACTGAGTGGACCGCTTTTCTATAGTTTCACGCTCAAACAAAAGAATAAAACCAAGCAAAGTTTTTGAGCGAGAAGACAACCGTTTTTTTATTCATTGCCACGAGGGTACCGCCATCACAGCTAAAGAGAAGAAAACCTCGGATCAGCCAAAGCCACCTTTTCTATTCGAAATATCGTGGGAAGTCTGTTCCCAGGTTGGCGGTATCTATACCGTCCTCCGCAGCAAAACCCCCGCCACTTTGCAACAATGGGGTGATGATTATTGGCTCATCGGACCGTATCGGGAAGAGGCCTCTCTGGAATTCGAGCCTATTGCGGTGGACGGCCCCGTCGGCCAAGTGGTGGACGAACTGCGCAGCCAGGGTATCGGTATGCATTACGGCCGATGGCTCATCCCCGGCCGCCCCCGCGTTATTCTCATCGACATCGATTCCGTCCCTCACGCCCATGACGTAGTGCGATATTTCTTCTGGAAAGATCACGGTATCGAGTGCCCTTCCGAGGATCAGCTTCACGCCCGGGCGGTTGTTTTCGGCTCCATGGTGGCGGATCTCCTCCAGGCCATTCGCCAAAAAGTCAATCCACGCCCCATGCTGGCCCACTTTCACGAGTGGCAGGGCTCCGCCGCATTGCCAATCCTGAAGCAGCGAAAAGAATATATACCCTCTATCTTTACCACCCACGCCACACTGGTCGGCCGCGGCCTGTGCTCCGCCAACGTGGACCTTTACACCTACCTGCCCGGCATCGGTGGCGAGGCCGTCGCCTACGAACATCAAATGGGCCATCGTTACAAGATCGAACGCGCCGCCGCCCATTCCGCCCAAGTGTTTACCACCGTGTCCGACATCACCGGCCTCGAGGCGGAGCAATTCCTCGGCCGAGCACCCGACGTCGTACTGCCCAACGGACTGAACGTCGAACGTTTCACCACCCCCTACCAGTTCCAAATCCTCCACCGCCAGTACAAACAACAAATTCATGAATTCGTCATGGGGCATTTCTTTTCCAGCTACACCTTTGATCTGGACAAGACCCTCTATACCTTCATCGCCGGCCGCTACGAATATCGCAACAAGGGTATGGACGTTTACATCGAGGCCCTCCATCAACTAAACCAACGCCTCAAGGCTGAAGGCACGGACATGACCCTGGTGGCCTTTATTATTTCCCCTGCCGCCTTCAAAGGCTTCAACGTCGAAAGCCTCAACCGCCAGGCCATGGCCAACGAACTGCGCAAAACCTGCCAGAACATCCAGCAGGACATGGGCCGCAAACTTTTTCATACCATCGCCCACGGCCAACTGCCTACCACCGACGAACTGCTCGACGAACAGGCTCGCATACAACTACGCCGCATCATGTACGCTTGGCGACAACGTCCCTTACCTCCGATCGTCACCCACGATCTTTGGAACGACGGCGGCGATCCGGTCCTCAGCCATTTGCGATATCGACAACTGTTCAACGCCCCCGACGATCCCGTCAAGGTGGTCTTTCATCCCCAGTTCATCACCTCGACCAGCCCCATCCTTCCCATGGAATACGACCAGTTTATTCGCGGCTGCCACATGGGCGTTTTCCCTTCTTATTACGAACCGTGGGGGTACACTCCCATGGAGTGCGTAGTGCGTGGCATCCCCGCCATTACTTCCGATTTAAGCGGGTTCGGCTCCTACGTCATGAGCCACTTCCCCGACCATGATTCCAACGGAATTTTTGTTGCCCGCCGTCGAGGCCGCGACTTCAAGGCCACCACCGCCCAGGTCGCCTCCTGGCTCTACGAACTGACCCGTATGGCCCGACCACATCGCATCCAATTGCGCAACCGCGTCGAAACCTACGCCGGACATTTCGAATGGACCAACATGAGTCGCTACTACCACTTGGCCCGCCGCCTGGCCTTTCAACGCGTGTGGCCTAAACGGGATATCCTTCCCGCCGAACCACCCGAACAGCCCGCCGCCCGCGAGGAAACCTCCTTGTAATATTTCCCCAAAGCGCACCCGTAACCGGGTGGACACTTTCCCGCGAATCTCCAATAATCACCCTCAGGTGAATCCATGAGCAATCCTGAACAAAAAGAATTGTTTTCCCACCAGCCCGAAATTTACGACGCCATAGTCAATTGGGATAAACGCCTGGCCCGTGAAGCCCCTTTTTATCAGCAACTCTTCGAAAAAACAGGTGTGCAGCAGGTATTGGATACCGCCTGCGGTACCGGCCGCCATGCCCACCTGTTTCATTCCTGGGGCCTTCACGTCGAAGGTGCCGACAGCAGCACCGCCATGATCGACTATTGTCGCCGCCGGCATAGCCAATCTCCTACCCTGCGTTGGGTGGTGCGCTCCTTCGATCAACCGGTCGATCAACCGGGCCGATTTGATGCGGCCATCTGCTCAGGCAACTCGCTGGCCTTGGCGGATGATAAAAAAACAGCCCAACGCGCTGTCACTTCCATGCTCGACGCTTTGCGCGCCGGCGGCCTGTGTGTCATCCATCTTTTCAATCTTTGGCACTTGAAACAAGGCCCGACTACCTGGCAGAAATGCCTCCGCGGTCGATGGGGCGGTGAAGATCAGATCCTGCTCAAAGGGATCCACCGCTGCGGCAAGCGCGGCTATGTCAATTTCGTCCGCCTCGCCGTCGAAAACGATGAGTTAAAAAGTAATTTTGAGCCCTCCGTTTTGATCGGCCTGGAAGCGCAGGAGCTTGCCGAATGGACCCGCCGGGCCGGGGCGGATTCCGTTGACCTTTTTGGCGATTACGATCGCCACCCCTATGACCGAAATACCAGCAACGACCTTATTCTCGTTTGCCAAAAAAAATAATCATTGAATTAATGCCCTTTTGTTTTTATGCTGCAGGCAAAGCTAAACCGATTTTGCCTCCCTTATCTTTTGCAAAAAGGATGCCGCTATGTTTGAACGAGCCTCAAACGGATGGGCCTTGGCCAAGGCCAGTTGGCAGGTACTCAAGCTGGATAAGGAAATGTTGGTCTTTCCAGCAGTCAGCGGTTTGGCTTGTTTGCTTGTTATGGCCAGTTTCGCCTTACCCCTGGCCGGTAGCGATTACCTTAAAACCGTTACCGAGGAACAGACCGCACCTCAGGATGCTCTTGCTTACATTATTCTGTTTGCTTTCTATTTCGTAAATTACTTCGTAATCGTGTTTTTCAATTCCGCCTTGGTGGCCTGCGCTATCATCCGTTTCCGTGGCGGCGATCCCACCGTGGCCGACGGCTTCCGCGCCGCTTTTTCCCGTTTACCACAAATCGTGGGCTGGGCTTTGGTCAGTGCCAGTGTCGGCGTCATCCTCCGGATTGTCGAATCCCGCTCACAACGCGCCGGGCAGTTTGTTTCCGGCCTGCTGGGAATGGCCTGGAGCGCGGTTACATATTTCGTAGTCCCCGTCATGGTCGTGGAAAAAGCCGGCCCCTTCACTGCCATCAAGCGCAGCCTCTCCCTCTTACGCAACAGCTGGGGTGAAGCGCTCGCTGCCAACTTCGGCATCGGCCTGATTGTTTTCCTTGCGGTTTTGGCCTCTTTAATCCCTGCCTTACTGGGAATTTTGTCAGCCAATGCGGCCGGCGTGATTCTCGGTATCGCCATCAGTGCGGTCCTGGTCATCCTGGTATCCCTGATCTCCTCCACCTTGAATGTGATTATCATCGGCGCGTTGTATGAATACGCTGCCGACAACCAGGTCCCGCTACAATTTGACGGCGGCCAATTACAGGATGCTTTCGCTCCCCGAACCACCGGCGGTGGTGTTTTTGGTAGGTAAAATTTTATTGGTTAGATTTGTTATCGTGGCCGAATGGGCTCTTCCGGTGGTTTGTTTTCCGGGGCGAAGTCCAGGCTGAAATCCAGTGGCTGGTCGGTGCCCTCCTGTTTGCGGGCTTCGACCAACGGCCAGTATTCCTCGTAACAATCCGGGCATAACCGCGGCCCCTCCGGCGTGTAGTAAATCTTCCCGCCCAGAACCCCGCAATGATCACATATACCCGTTGTGTAAGGAGGATACCGCTTGCCGTCTTTGCGATGAGTGGTACTGTAATAGAAACGCTGGGCGGCTTTTTGACGCTTGCGAAAAACAATTACACGCATTGCGATCAGGATGCTCACCAGCACAAGGGCAAGAATCGCCAGCACGATCAGAATCCCGATTATTAAATAAATCGAGGCGCCCCAAAGTTTTAGTTGACCCGGCATGTAAAGGCCCTTTGTTATTCCACCGGTCGATCTATGCCCCCCCCCCGACAATTCTTAATTATTCACGCCGACTTTGACTATCTTGTCCAATGCCGGTTGAGTTTGTTCCCCATTCCCTAAAAATATTTTCCGTGCATTTTAATAAATCTGTAACTGGCCATCTATTGCTTTGTGGTTAGATTGCCCTCATAACATAACAGTGTAGCTGCCGGAACCAGCTTCACGGGATTCTACCAAATTGAACAAACGCGACTTGGAAAACCTGTTCTACAAAATTGCCGGCGGCTCCCGTTACGATCGGCTGGTGCGATGGGCTGGTCTGTCGCCCACATTTTATCAACGCATCGTCGGGTTACTGCCCCTTCAGCCGGGAAACACCATCCTGGAACTGGGCTGCGGGACGGGTTCCCTGATATTGGCCATAGCCCGATCCACCGGTGGCGGCGGACGATTCGTCGGAATCGATCAAAATAACCGGCAGATCGCTCATGCCCGCCAAAAAGCCCGCGACGCAGACTTGCCCATATTATTCCAGCGCGGTTCCGCTGAAACCCTCCCCTTGGCTGACGCCTCCTTCGATTTGGTCTGTGCCAGCATGGTTTTCCACGAAATGCCCGCCCGGGCCCGCCGACGCAGCTTGGCCGAGGTCGCTCGCGTTCTTCGCCCAGGCGGCTGCTTTGCCCTGATTGATTGGACCACGCCCAGATTTGCCCTGCACACCGTCCTCTTTCTCCCCTGGCTGCTGATCGCCGGTGAATACACCCAAGACCACTGGTTCAACCACTTCCCCGAACTGTGCTCCGCCTGCGGATTGAATCCAGGCCCCGCCACCTACCTGGATTCCCTGATTTCCTGCCAGCTTTTTACCCGAAAATACGCTTAAAGGGCTGAGTATATGGCCTGGTAGGGCTTCCCTCCCGAAATACCCATGCTGCCATTCCTGCCTTTTTGTAAAATCTGTTATAGTAGAGAAACTTTTTCCACTGATACGGGTATCTATAGAGAGACATTGATTTGCTTCTCGTCGGCCTTAGGACGCCGGTGGTCGGCGGGGTGGAGAATTCTCGGGTTTTGGATAAAATAAAACCCCCCTGGCGCGGAAACCACAGCGAAACGCATTTTTCATCACCTGGGGTCAAGGAACCAAGAGTAATTGAAATGGAAAACCGGACACCACAAGACGATCCTTTCATCTTGTCTTCACCTTATCAGGATCCCTGCCGGCGATTCCTCTTTCGGTTGTTGAGGAAGCCTTTGGAGCACCTGTTTGGTTTTCCGGAGATGAGCAACGGATATAAACAGATCAGCAAAATCGAAGGTGATTTCCTCGATAAGGTGATCGATTATATGAATATCGATTGGGAGGTGAACTCATCTCTCTTGGATCGCATCCCCCGCCAGGGCCCCTTGATTGTAGTGGCCAATCATCCCTTCGGAGCCGTCGAAGGGCTTGTTATGTTCAAGCTGCTTCGCTCGATCCGCCCCGACGTGAAAACCCTGAATAATTTCCTGCTCCAACGTGTCCCCGAACTTCATCAGTACATGATCTTCGTGGATCCCTTTGGACGGGATAAATCGAAGCAGATGAATATCACCCCCATGAAACAGGCCATCGCCTGGCTTAAAAAAGGTGGGGTCCTTGGCATCTTTGCCTCTGGGGTGGTTTCCCATCTGAACCTGAAAGAACGAGCGGTTGTTGATCCTCCGTGGCAGCCCCATGTGGCTCGAATTATTCGAAAAACAAAAGCCCCTGTCCTCCCGCTCTATTTTCATGGCCGCAATGACAACTTGTTCCAGTTGGCTGGTTTGGTGCATCCCCGCTTGAGAACCCTACTGTTACCCCGTGCCATGTTAAAATGCCGTAATAAGACCATTACCACGCGCATCGGGCAGCCGATCCCCAACGCTAAGCTCCAGGCCTTCTCGGATGATGAGGAAATGCTCCGCTACCTGCGAATGAGAACTTATATCCTCAACCCGGATCACACCAAAAAACGGGCGGCAAAAGGGCAGGCCCCTCAACGAAGTCGTAGTGAGGGCGAAACCATCGTGCCACCCGTGGATCCGGAAAAATTGGCCGGCGAAATCGAGAAGCTGACCAATGAACAATTGCTGATCGAAAGCGGCCAATACCAGGTCTGGGTTGCCAAGGCGCCTGAAATCCCCAATATCGTGCAGGAAATTGGTCGACTACGGGAAATTACCTTCCGCGGAACAGGTGAAGGTACCGGCAAATCGATCGACTTGGATCCCTTTGATAAACACTACTGGCACCTGTTTGTGTGGAAACCCCAAAGCCGGGAAATTATCGGCGCCTATCGCATCGGGAGAACGGATAAAATTCTTTCCCGACTGGGGCAAAACGGATTATTTTCCTCGACTTGGTATAAATGCTCTGCCAGCCTGTTCGAACGTATTTCGCCCGCTTTGGAATTGGGGCGCTCATTTGTACGCCCGGAATACCAGCGGACACACTCTCCCTTGGCCTTACTATGGCGGGGCGTCGGCGAGTACGTCGTCCGCCATCCCCAATACAAGATCCTTTTTGGCTCAGTGGCCATTAGTAGTGAGTATCAAACCTTGTCTCAGAAGATGATGGTCTCTTTTCTCCAGCAAAACTCCGATTTGCCGGACTTGGCTCGCATGGTCAAACCCAGAAACCCGCCCGCATGGCTACAGGATCCGGACCTGCCGGAAGACAGCCAGCTTATTTCGGATATCAAGGATGTCTCTTCCGTAGTCTCTGATATCGAACGCGATAGGAAAGGTGTGCCGGTATTGTTGCGCCAATACCTGCAATTTAACGCCAATTTTATCAGCTTTCATGTTGCACCTGATTTTAACAATACATTACACGCCTTAATGCTCGTGGATTTCTCGGAAAGCCATCCCCGAATTCTCGAACGCCATCTCGGCAAAGAAGGATCCCGTAAGTTCCTTGCCTATCACGGCAAGCTTCCGTCCAATGAGCCGGCTTCCACTTCCTGAAAGACTCCTGTTTTTTTTAAGCTTCTATAATTACCTAAATTAACAAAACCCTCATAGAAAGCCTTAATCTGGCTTCGATGTAATAATATTGTCGAATTGAACGAAATTAATGCCTTGATGTCTTGTTTTGTATGAACGCGAGGTCTATAGTTAAATCGAGTGAACGAATTGAACGTATTTAAAGTGGAGTCGACGGGGTGCTGGACGGAAGAGGGGGAATGGCCGGGGCAAGCTGGGGGATGTATACTGCTTGTGTGGTTTGCTCCGGTGTCCCAAACGCTCTGTTTCGCGTGTTCCTGACCATGGGGGAGAGTTAGGGGAAGGACGCAAACAGAGCATTGAACGTTGCGGCCGTTCCGGATTGGCTCAGAGTTCGAGGCGGGTTTCTGGCCATCCGGGCGGCCGCCTTTTTTTCAAATATCAAAATTGCTGCCTGCAATGGATATGAGCAAGTGATCCTGCCTAAAATAAATCGCTATGAATATCTCCAAAAAAAATCAAACGAAGTGGCCTGCTAAAGTATTTTACGACGGCTCTTGCCCCATCTGCCGCCGGGAAATCAAATACTATAAAAATCGCGATGAACATGGCCGCCTGAGCTTGGTGGATATTACCGATCCCTCTTTTGTGGCCGGAGACTTCGGCTTGGACCCAGAAGCGGTTAACCGGGAACTCTATGTCTGTACCGCCGATGGGAACGTCTATACCGCCGTGGAGGGCTTCCGAAAAATCTGGCAGGCCGTCGGCCTGGAACCGCTGGCCATGATCAGCCGCCT
>CAZMVS010000007.1:0-6035 GCA_964569525.1 uncultured Planctomycetales bacterium | reverse complement strand
CCAGGAGCAAAATATCGTTTCCTCGCGTTCGTAAAGGCGGTAGATCAATGGTGACAACTTTCAACCGGTAATACAAATCTTCGCGGAATCGTCCCGTCCTTACTTGTTTAGGAAGATCGCGGTTGGTGGACGCGATAAGACACAGATCAAAGTTCCGATCCCGAGTATCACCAACGCGGCGTATAGTGCGTGTCTCAAGAGCTCGCAACAACTTTGATTGCAAAGGCATGGGCAGATCCCCTATTTCATCGAGAAACAAGGTTCCCTCGTCTGCGGTTTCAAAAAGGCCGGGCTTATCAGATGTGGCGCCACTGAAGGCTCCCCGTTGATGGCCGAATAACTCTGATTCGAACAATTCAGCAGGTACCGCCGAACAATTCAGGGCTACAAAAGGGCCGGGGCGATGCGGCAAGGATACGTGAATGTAATTGGCCAACAAATCTTTGCCAGTCCCTGTCTCACCGGTCAACAAGATGGCGGGCATCTCGCCCTCAGCCCCCGCGGTTCGCCGAGACAACCGCCCCACCTGTTCACGTATATTAATAATTTCGGAGCATTCACCAATAAACTGGACTTGGCGGAGCCGTTCGGTCTGGGCACTGCGAAACTGTTCCAAGCGGCGACGCGCTTGAGACGCTTCCCATACCCGTTGAACGGTAACCTTTAAAACATCCAGATCAATCGGCTTGGTTAAAAATTCTGCCGCACCACGCTTCATGGCATCAACGGCTATTTCCACGCTCCCATAAGCGGTCAGTACAATAGCCTCGATGTCCGGCACCTTTTGCTTCATTTCAACTAATAAATCCAGCCCGTTGACACCTCCTAGGCGAACATCCAATAAGACGATCCGCGGACCAAACTTATGAAAATCGGACATAGCCTTCTCTCCCACCGGCTGGACGCAAACCTCATGCCCCACCTCGGTAAGAATATCACCCATGGCCTTGGCCAGCCCTGTTTCGTCTTCAACGATAAGCACTTTCGGCATAGTCCGATCCATTTCATCAGCAAGAAGAAGCTACGCACATTACCTCATCGAAACAATAAAACGAAAAATACCTACAAGATTTTATTTTAATGCAAAAAGGGAGTCTGTGTACAAAAATAGCTTAAAAAAACCCCGGGTATAACTACCCGGGGGGTCTAGCTTTCTATATTAGACACGAATTTTCACGAGTCATTTATAATAAGGCGGTTACCACCTAGCTATCCAAAACCTCCTCGGCCTCCTTACGGTAAGCGTCCATAAGGTACGGAATACCGGTAACCTTGGCACATTCCTCGGTCAAGCTCATCAGGTCCTTGCGATTGATCGCCTCGATGTTGAAGCGACGAGCACCGACCATCAACTGCTGTAAACCAACCCGCAGCTTGTCGGCATAAGAAAAGATTCCAATCGCACCGAGCGGAATGTTCTTCATCTCATCCCTGCCCACGATGTCAGCAACCTGCTCCCAACAGAGGAATAATTCCTCCGGTGTTTCACCATACTTGGAAAGAGTTTTGGGCAACCCACCATTGTTGAGCCAATTGGCAACGTTTCCGCCTGCCATGCCGGGAATCATCAGAGCCCGTCCCATGCAGACCGCTTTGATATAGGGCGATCCAAGGGCAAGGCACTTGAAAATATGATCCTCGGCACTGAAGCCTCCGGCAAAAGCGATATCCGATACACGGTGGCCTTTAGCCGCCAACTTGTCGGCAAATTCCACGGCGGCGGAGTGGAGGTAAATGCTTGGCATGCCCCACTCCTCCATCATTCGCCAGGGACTCATACCGGTCCCACCTGGAGCACCGTCAATGGTCAACAAATCGATCTTGGCTTTGCTGGACCACTTCAAAGCCATAGCCAATTCGCGCAAACCGTAAGCCCCGGTCTTTAAGGTGATCCGCTTGAAACCCAATTTTCGCAGCCGTTCACACTCGGCGAGGAAATCCTCTTCGCCGATGAAGCCCAACCGACTGTGCCGCTCAAACTGTTTGAGGGCGCCGCTCTTATAAGCTGCCTGGTTGATTGGATCCGAGGGGTCGGGGGTAACCACGTAGCCGCGGCGCTGTAGTTCCAGAGCCCGGTCCAGAGAATCAACTTTGATCTCGCCACCAATACACTTGGCTCCCTGCCCCCACTTCAACTCGATTGTGTTCAGTCCATGCTTGTCAATGACGTATTCAGCTACGCCGAGACGGGTATCTTCCACGTTCATCTGGACCAGAATTTCGCCGTAACCCTGGTGATAGCGTTTATAGGTTTCAATGCGGCGGTCCATATCCGGAGACTTCGTGATCTTGCAATTTTCATCCAACTCGAGGTTGGGATCGATCCCACATACGTTCTCGCCACAGACCAGGGTAATCCCGCTCAGGGCTGCCCCGACCGCAAAATGTTCCCAGTTTTTACGGGCGATTTCGGTAGAACCCAAAGCCCCGGTAAATACGGGGACCTTCATGTTGACTTTTTTGTCCCATCCGTAAGCAGTTTCCGTGAAGACTTCTGGAAAAGTACAGGTATCCGGGCCGGCCTCCACGCCTTGGGGCAGACCCTCCGCACCCAAGGCATAACCCTGGATATTAAGATGGGAATAATCCACCGGGTAATCTTTGTCCCCACCAGCGGTTACTTCACCAAAGGGACCCGGATAAATCAATTCCCTGCCACGAAAAGAAGCCTGAAACACCTCACAGTTACCTTTACAATCCTCTACGCACCGGGAGCACAAACCGGAGCTGGGAACAACTGATCGAGAACGATTATTGGTCCGGGTAGCATCATTGGCATTGGGCCTTTGCAGATTCATCAAGGTTCTCCTTATAATAAATTATTCTGAGTTTCCCATTTACTTATATCACACCGGAGCTATTAATTCATCTGTTTTTATTTTATACTTGACATTAGGCCAGCTTATTGTATTATTGGAGTGATATGAATCTGGAAACACTAAAAGTCTTTTGTGATGTGGTTCAGTGTCAGAGTTTCTCTCGGGGCGCGAGCATGAACCGCATTTCCCAGTCTGCGGCCAGCCAGGCAGTCCACCAATTGGAGCGACACCTTGGCGTACAGCTTATCGACCGCACAAAGCGTCCCTTTGTCCTCACGCCGGAAGGTCAGGCGTGCTATGAAGGCTATAAAAAGGTACTTGAAGAGTACAGTGACGCTGAAAACCTGGTGCGTTCTTTGCGCAAAGAGATTTCGGGCCAGGTTCGCGTGGCAGCCATCTACTCGGTGGGCCTGCATGATATGAACCGCTGCATGCAGGAATTTATGACCAAGTATCCCAAGGCCCAGGTTCGCTTGGAATTTTTGCGTCCCAACCGGGTTTACGAAGCGGTGCTTAATGAAGAAGCCGACCTTGGAGTGCTTTCGTATCCCGCCGATATGCGGGGATTAACGGTCATTCCTCTTCGCTCAGAAAACATGGTCCTTGTCTGCAGTCCCCATCATCGATTAGCTAACATGGAGCGAGTCACCATCGGCCAATTGCGGGGGGAAAATTTCATCGGCTTTGATAAAGACTTACCAATCCGCAAAGATCTGGATAGACACCTCAGGCAAAATCAGGTCAGCATCCAGATCGCCATGGAATTCGATAACATTGAAACCATTAAGCAAGCCATCGAAATAGGAGCAGGGATAAGTATCCTGCCGGAACCCACCGTGCGAAATGAAGTAGAACGCGGATCACTGGTCGCGGTCCCCCTGGCCATCGAGGAACTCAGTCGGCCGATCGGCATCATCCATCGTCAGCGCAAGATGTTCACGCCGGCCATCACTCGCTTTATCCAGATGCTCAAAACCGTACAGAACAAATCAAATAATAACCACCCAGCCGAGCAAGATATTGCCAAACAAAAAGGCTGAGCTTGCATGTCCTAACATTTTGCTGCTTCGAAACGAAAATCACTATCTTTTGTTGTTCGCCTAATTCACAAGGAAATCAAATTTACATTAGTCGACATATAAAAGAACAGGCGCCCATTCTTCGAAATGGACACCTGCTTGATGCTTGGCTTGCTTTCTGCTTTCCGGATTAAGGAGGCTACCTGCGTTTACGAATCAAGGCTACAGCACCGAGGGCCAGCAATCCCAAGGTTGTCGGCTCGGGTGTGATCACAAAGGCCAGATCGATGGATTCCTGAGTCTCCGGGTCGATCAGCTCATCGTGCCACGTAGTCATTGGGGCCTCGCCCCAGACGGCATCATCCATAAAATGATCTGTTGAGGTTTTCCAACCGAAGCTGGCCGTGCTGCCCAAAGGAAGTTTGGCCGAGACTTCCAACCAATAAATTTCCCCTTCCTGCTGGATTAAGGGATCAGGAAGAGCATCGAAATTGTATTGCCAAATCCCCATGTGATTATCGGGAAGGACCTCGCCGGTTACTGGATCATACCAGCCCTGAAGCCCCTGTCCCCATTCACGAGCCGTCCATTCACCGGGATAGAAATCATTATGCCACAGTCTTTCGCCAGGCATACTATACCCGGTAGGGCTTTGATCGGCGGGGATATTGCTCCAAATGGCCATATGGAAGAACTCGATCTCATCCATTACATCGTCCTTCCAAGAGGCCCAGATGTGGACGTCATCAACAGTTCCGGTTTCGGAACACTGCCAATCGTCGGCCAATGCAGTGTAGTAAGTTGCATTGACGTCCCACCCGTTCGGATCTGGCAATTGGGGAGAATGCATTTTGTGATAATCCCCAACATCCCAATCACCCAAGGCAGGCGTAACCGGTAACAATAACAAGCCAAGCACAGACAAACCAATAGCAATCCGCATCTTACCACCTCCTTACGTCATTCTGTCTCGACTTCGTTTCCCAATCCAATCCGGATTTGAATCAGGATGAAAAAAGACAGACTATGACAATCAAGTATATTCTACTTGACTTGTGCTTAGCTGTTCAATCAAAAAATGCGCTTTTCCAAAATTTACAAAGGATATGCAAGTTTACTTAAGAATACAGTGCGCTAACTCTGGATCGCTTGCGAAAAACACGCGGAGTCATACCTGTATAACTTCGAAATACTTGACTGAACCAGTCCGAATTCCGAAAGCCACTTTCGTAGGCCACCCGCTTGATTGGCCAATCCGTATTTCCCAACAATTCTTTGGCCTGTTCCACTCGCTGCATGGCAATATATCGACTCATACGAACACCCACACGCTGGGCAAAGAGGTGTGCGAGGTATGTTGAGTTAATATCCAAAGCCTCCGCTACATCAGCAACGCTTAACTGGGGATTGGATAATTGATTGCGGATATAGTGAAACGCCTTAAGAAGCTTGGGATGAGACTTGGCCCGCTGTAAACCTTCTTTTTGTTCGTCTTCGCCCTAGGCCAATATCACCCCCCGCCCATTTTGCTTGGCTAACTGCTCCACCAGATCGTCATAACGCTGCAGGAAATGTTCAACGAGGATCTCCAACATTTCCACCTTGCGGACGAGTTCCGCTTCATCCACGGAAGACGGGCAGGCCATGTTAAACAAAGCCAGACAAAAATTCCCGTAAACGACCGGCACCATGGCGCACCATCGATCCGCAAGACACTGATGCCAATGGCTGGTATGGTGTTGGTGCAATTCCAGCAGATGTTCCTTCCAGAAATCCGGTTCCGTGGCTGGGTACGGACAATCCGGACAGATAAAGTTCGGCGGGGGCGCCGCCGAAAGATCCTCGTTGCCCTGGGAGCGCATGGAGGTAACACTCAATCGCCAAGTAGACGGACGTTCAAGTCGATTGAGAACCTCTTCCCTCAAGCACTCGAGGAAACGATCTTCAATGCCGGCTCCACTGTAATAAGGTGAGGCCTTATGGTCATTTCGCTTGAAGTGTAGCCCAAGTTCCATGGCCGGATCCTTTCAATGAACGTATCTATTGTGAGGGATCTCAAAGCTTTGGAAAAACGATATTTACCACGAGAACCAAAGAATATGTTTCCTAACAATTTGGACCCTACTTTCATTGACGCTACTGTACAATCTGAGATTGCTAAAGGTTTAAAGATGATGAAGAACGGTCCTATGGTAAT
>CAZMVS010000006.1:0-3355 GCA_964569525.1 uncultured Planctomycetales bacterium | reverse complement strand
TGTTCGAGGACAGCTGGTATGCGGTCATGTTCAACGGGCAGAAGTCCGGGCACATGCACGCGACCATGGAGCGTCAAAAGAAAGATGGTCGCGACGTGATTATTTCCGAGATCGAGATGCGGCTGGAAATCAAGCGGATGAGCAGTTCGGTTGTATTATCATCCCGGGAAAAGTCCGTCGAAACGCTTGACGGTCAACCCGTGGCGTTTGCCAATACGATCAAGCTGGGGGCCATCCCCATGACCACGCGGGGGAAGATCGAAAACGGCAAGGTGATTGTGCGCAGTACGCAATTCGGGAAGACCACGACCAGTACGTACGATTTGCCGGATGGGGTCGTCATGAGCTGGGGAGGCTACAAGGCCCAGATGAAACACGGCGTAAGGCCGGGGACAGAGTACGAACTGAAGCTGTATGAGCCTTCCGTATCCAAAAGCAAAGCGATTCCCGTACAAGTGAAGCTTCTGGAGAAAGAGACCATCGATTTATTCGGCAGAGAGGTGGAGACGGTCAAGTCCAAAGAGATCATGCGCATACCGGGCATGCTGGGGCGGCAAACAGAGATGGAATCCGTGTCCTGGATCAAACCCGAAAACGGTGAAGCGGTTTGGTTGAAAATGGACATCATGTCCATGCCGATCGAAATCAAGGCCTGCAGCAAGTCGATCGCCCTGGCGGAGAACGACCCCAGTGAAATTATGGTGGATACGCTGATCAAGGTGGATCAACGAATCGACGCGGACAATGCGGAACAGATCACTTACCGGATAGAAGGGTTCGGGAAATCGCAAAAAGGTTCTCAGGCGTACCTGCCCGAAACCGCCATGCAGAAAATCAAGGAGCAGAAGCAAGACCAGATCGTGGTGCAAATCACCCGGCTGTCCGCGCAAGACAAGCGGAATAATCCGCAGAAGATGTCGGAGAAAGATCGAAAGCGTTACCTGGCAGCGACCCCGGTGCTGAATTATGAGGATCCGGAGGTGGCCAAGCTGGTTAAACAGGCGGTGGACAAAAGCAAAGGGCCTCGCGAGATAGCGAATAAGCTTTGCCGGTTTGTTTCCGAGTATATTCACAACATTGATCTGAGCGTGGGGTTTGCTACGGCGGGCGAAGTTGCCCGTAGCCGACACGGCGACTGCACGGAACACGGCGTTCTTTTGGCGGCGCTGGGACGGGGAGCGGGCATTCCCACCCGGGTGGTGGCGGGCTTGGCGTACGTGGACGGCATAGGAGGTCAAACACAGGTTTTTGGCGGTCACATGTGGGCCCAGTTCCGGATCGACGGGCGATGGGTGGACCTGGACGCGGCCTTCGGGCAGACCGAGGTGGACCCGACGCATATCGTGTTGGCCACCAGTGACGCGGGAGACAGTGGGATCGCGGATCTGGTCACCAACCTATGGTTGAGCCTGGGGCAGTTGAAAATAAAGGTTCTGGAAGTAAAACCGGCGGCCACCGCCCCGGCTCCATAGGCAATGGAAAAACCCGTCGGCGTTGACGATAAAGGCTGATCGTGGTACAGATTAGGGGCGTTTATGGGGCTGCAAATTATGCCTCTGACGTGATTTAGCCGCCCCCCCTTGACGTGCCGTGCGGCCTGCCGGATCAACAGGACTTCCAAACCCGTTGCAAGCGGAGTTCCTCGTGAAACCCAAAATTTCCATCGGTATTATCGTAGCAGTTGTAGCGGTAGTTATTTTCCTGACCGCCAGTTTTATCGCCGGTCCAAAAACGGTCCCCGCAGAAGTTCGGCTTGACCGGGAGATCGCCAAAGACGTGGAACGTGCGCAGCGTATGCTGCAAAGCTACGATCCCGCCGCCAGCCGTCTTCTGGTTGAACGTCAACTGCATCAGAAAGGGATACCGGCGGCGGAACAAAAATCCGCTCCTCGTTCCCGGCCGAGCGATTTCGATGCCGACAGTCCCTTGGCCAAGGAAATGCCGCGTCAGGCCCGGCGGCTGCGCGAGCTGCAAAACAAGGCCGATGAGATCGGTGGCGAAGCGCCTTCGAAAGCCCGAGTGGTCGGTTCATTTCATGAGTTTGAAAATACGTTGGAGCAAAATGAGCAGTTACTTTACAAGGCGCTGCAAATTGTCCAGCGGGCGATCAAGAAACAAGTCCAGTCCGGTGATGTAATTGTCCGGGGGAACATGCACCCGGAGGCGACCCGTCTGGAGGCGGTGCTGATCTTTCACCAAGCGGATTTGCTGGCCCGCAAGGCGGAAGCTTATCGCGAGGCCGCCCATGATGAACGGATGCGCTTCTATAGAACGGCAAGCCAATGGGAACAGACCCATACCCAAGCGGGATCGCTGAATCGCAGCCTGGTTGCCGGTATTCCTGAAAAGATCAAATCAAAGGAAACTCAGCCTCCTGTTGAGGAACCGGAAACTTCTGCAGCTGAAGAACCGGCTATGCAGGTCGAACAGCAGCCGCAGAAACAAGAGGCGGAACCGAAAAGGGAAGGAAAGATCAGTAATTTCCTGAAAAAACTAACGGGCGGGGGAAAAAGTGGTAATCAGTCGCCGACACAGGCTGATCCTATGCAGCAGATGATGGAACAGCCGTCACAGTCGCCTGAGCCATCGGCCAATCCGGATGTCCAACAGGTTAACGAACAACAGCCCGCCTCGTCGGAAACGCCCATGGCGGAAATCGTATTTGAACAATTCCCCACACTTGATGCGCGACTGGCGGAGTTACGGGAAAAACGTGACGCCACTGAGAAGCAAATAAAGCAAATGGAGCAAGTGTGTCTTCAGCTTCGTGGGATTACGGATCAATTGGCACAAAAAGTGGAAAATTATGAGACCAAGGCTGTTGATGCAGAGCAGCGGATGATGACCTTGGAGGAGCAAGGTATTGATCCTTCAGCCCCGGGCTCACTGCAGGCGTTTATTGAAGCATACGGCGAGGCTTTTGAAAATCATCGCCAGGCCTGGCGTGACGCCACCTTGTTGGAAAAGGGAGCCATCCGTAACGCCAAGCCGGATACGGAAGATGAGAATCAACTGGCATCGGCTCCGCTGACAGCAGAGGATCCTTCCCGCAAAATGGAGCCGGTACGTGGGCTGGACGCATATCGCCATGATCTTAAAGCCGCCGAAATCGTGTTGGAGAACGAGAAAAATTTATTGAACCAGATTGTGGCAGAAATCGATCGTTTGATTGAGCACAAGGCCGAAGTGCAAAAAGGCGTGACTCAATTGCAAGCGGATAGCGAACAAATCAGTGCAAAGGCGCGCCGGCATTTTGTTTCCGTGCTGGAATTGGCAGTGGAAGCTGATCGATTGGAAAACCATGCTCTGGCATTAATTGAAGATCAGGGATTTTCCGCTGCCGGTCGTGCGGCTC
>CAZMVS010000005.1:0-4946 GCA_964569525.1 uncultured Planctomycetales bacterium | reverse complement strand
ATTCCGGTTCGCTCGTTAACGCTGATAATTTCCGATATGACGTTTACGCTGACGGAGGCATCACGTCTACGGACATTGCTTACGTGAAGTTTAATTCCGGTAACAGCGCCACCTGTCCATAGGGATTGGTGGGCCATTAATAATTTATTCATGATACAGAAGTGCGCATGTTGAAACCTGCTAAATTACATAACCGGCGATTTGTGGGATTCACGCTGGTCGAGCTAACAGTGGTAGTGGGCGTAATCGCCTTACTGTTGGCCATCTTGCTGCCTTCCCTGAGCCGGGCGCGGCAGCAGGCCCGCATTGTGACGGTGCATTCGGACCTGCGGCAAATCAACATCGCTTTGGATGCGTATCATTTGAATAATGGAAACCGTTATCCGCCGACCCGGGCCGGCTGCAGCAACATGATTGCCTATCAGCTTCCTATTGAGCTGGCCCGGAAGCGATATTTACCCCGTAAGGAAGGAAAAGTTCTGCAGGCGGATATGGTCGATATTTTTAATGCTCCCTACACCTACAAATACAGAGCCCCTGGAACACTCATCATAAACGAAGGGAGCACCATACTTGAGGATGGCTCCTACATCTGTGTACCTGACGATTACCCGAAGTGCCGAAAAGAAATCGAAAAAGATGACGTTTATAACCGGCCGGAGAAAAGTCCTGTTCAATATGCTATCTGGAGCATGGGGCCGGACCCGCTGTCGAACAAATTTAACAAAAATACACTCGATAGCGGGGAGACCGTGGTCGATCAATGGTATTTCCCCTTACAGGAGAAATATTGGTGCATGCATCCCGGTGACACGGGCATCATCACCCATAGTAAAAATCGCAACGGACATACGCACCTGAGCCCATAAGCCCTGCTTTTTTATAACCAAATATTCCCAGCCTTTATCAACCTTTCTCTCCTTGTAGCCCGGATGAGAATCTGATAAACAAAAAGAGGGCGTTGAAAGCCACCGTATATGGAGGTGCATTTTGCGGGGTTGGTTTATCACCGGAACGGATACGGGTGTAGGCAAAACGGTCATTGCCGGCGCGTTGGCTTTGCTGCTACGGGAACACCGAGAGCGAGTCAGCGTTTTCAAACCAGTCGCCACCGGTTGCCGACGGGATTTGCATCTCGGCCTGGTCAACGAGGATACCGAATTTCTCGCCCACTGTGCGGATGCGGCCGAGCCGCTGGATGTCATCAATCCGGTCCGCTACGCCGGGGACTTGGCCCCGATGGTCGCAGCCGAACATAAAAAACGCCCCATCGATTTTGACGCCATCGATGAAAGCTGGAATCGGCTATGCCGATCAACGGAATGGATTATCGTCGAAGGCGCCGGCGGCCTTTTAGTACCTATCGATGAAAAAATGAACATGGCCGACCTGGCCAAGCGCTTTGAACTACCGTTGGTTATCGTAACCCGGCCGAATTTGGGAACTATCAATCATACTTTGTTAACCATTGAAGCGGCCCGAGCCAGGAATCTGAAAATTTCGGCGGTGGTCATCAATGGGTATCGGCCGGCATCAGCTACACTTGCAGAAGAAACCAATCCGGAAGTCATCGGTCGGCTGGCAAAAATTTCTATACCCTTGATCGTTCCCTTCGATGCACGAACGGACACCCGCCAAGGATCTGTGGGAAAAGCAGTACTTTACCCGCTGCGTAATTTTGTCAAGGAATCCGTCGAGTCAAAAAAATAAAAGATTCCTTGTCTTACAAGTTACATTTACGCGCCACCTAGCGATTACATTAATAACAGTATTACAAAGTATGCCTAGCAAACCCTTGCATGAGAACTATATCGTTCTAAATATCTTGTATTGCATAAGTTATATCTTTAGGCAGGAAGAATGGAATCCGGTTTCCAAGAATCGTTTAGAAAAAGATTGATCCCAACGTCGAAAGATCAGGTTTTCAATTAATTTGATCCAAAGACTAATTTCTTGTGCAGTTCAAACCTGTACTACTTCTGTAGTCCGAAAATCTTATAGAAACTTAAAGAGATTTTTGTTGAATAACCCATTTTCGTGGTGTATTTTAGAATAAGGCAATCTATGTAGTGATATAGTTGAGTATATTGCCACAAGAAAGAGGGGGAGCAAAGGATTAAAAAGGAGGGATATTATCATTTCTTTTTTGTTATCTGATCGTAGTTTTAATTGGAATTTGTAATTTAACACATGTATTAAGCGTCCAGTCTATTACGTTAATTGACCACGCGAAATCAATGTCGATCGACTAACTCGTGCGAGATTCTTTGTTTTGATATTTGAAGAGCTTTTCTTGTCAAACAAATCTTTGTTTTGATTTTCAAAATCACAAAAGGGAGGAAAAACAATGCACGACAATTCCTTACTCAAAGGGGCGATTGCGGCCATTGCGGTAATGGCCTTCATATGCGTCCCTACAGCTTTCGGGCAGGATGAAGTTGCCTGTTGCCTGCCCGACGGCACGTGCCAAATGTTACTACCGGACGACTGCACCAACCAAGGCGGTTTCCAGCCGCCAGGCGGCGTTTGCCTGGGTGATGCGGATGGTAACGGCATCGATGATGCCTGCGAAGAGGAAACGATTACGGGAGAAATCGAGTTTTCCGTGGACATTGGTTCGGACACAGAATTAAGCGATCCCCAACAAGATGGTGATGAAGGCTTCGATCCAGGCGACGTGTACTGGTGGCAGGGACCGTCGATCAATCCCCCTGATGGCCGTGATGGATTCAAAGATGATATGTTTATCTTTGGTCAGGATCCCTGGCCGGATCCTCCCGATCCAGGACACACGACGATCGTGCCTGTAGGTTCCGGATCGGAAGATGATTACGATATGTATTTTGATCTTGATGGCCACGACCAGATTGACTTCTCGTTGACCGAATATATTGATCCCATCGGCCCGGCCCCCTTCCCCGGTCTAGCCCAAGGACAGTTTCCACCAACAGTCTGCATTCATGATTTGTTGTACTTGGCTGTCTCGTACGACGATGATATGGCCCCCGGTTGGCCGGCCAATGATGTGCCGGTTACCGTCCCCTCTCCAGCGGGGGTAAGCAGTTATGGAATGACCGGGGTAAATGACGAGGTTGTCGGCGTTACCCTGATTCCAGTAGGCCCAGGACAATTCGGTTGGGTCTCCAATCCCTTCGCCGACGAAATTACGGTACATCAGAGCATGCAGCCGAATCCGGACGCCGGTGATCCCGAGGATGACGACGTGGATTCACTGGACATCGTGCCTCCCTCCGACGAGCCAACCCAGCCCACGTGTCCCTACTGGCTGTTTACCGCCGATCACGAGGCAACCAATGGCTTGGATCCGGGAGATATCTATGAACTTTCCACGAACCCTCCCGGCCCCATGACAAAAGTGATTGATGAATTCATTCACCTGGGCATTCCTGAGTCAACAGATATCGACGCTTTCGAGATGGTCTGGATGGAAGGTACTGAGGAACCCGGCATTTATCTGGCTATCGTTTTCAGCGTAGATGAAGATGATCCGCTGACTCCGCTACCACAGGATGAATCCGGCGGATTGAATCCCAACCAGTTATATTATTCTTTCATGACCGGTTGGTCCGCTCCTCTGCTGATTGATCCGAATACTGGAGTTGAAACCCCCCTGCCGGATGATGTCGATGCCCTGATGAACTGGACAGAAGAGTTTATCACTCCATGTGTACCGCCCCAGATTCTGGGTTGTGATTCCGAGAAAGTTCATGGTACAGCAGGGATTTACGCCATCGACATGATGGCCGGCACCAATACCGATCCGCGTTACGGCGGTCCGGACCAGGTGACGATCTGGTTTGATCAACCGGTCCAGGCGGCGGATGGTGTTTTGAACGTTACCACCCTGCCGGACAACAGCGGGGAAATCGTGCTGAACCAGGGCAGCGGTACGGTTGTGGCTCCTGGTGGAGCCGGCAACATCGTCTTTGCTACCAGCGGCTTGGTCGATCAAACCTGTTTCAAGGTAACCGTGCAGAATATTTCCGCGGCCGGCAATCCTGCCTGCCTGATGCAGCCGACTCCGCAGACCTTTATGATCGCCCTGCTGGCCGGCGACATTTTCCAGGACAACGGCGTAACCGCGACGGATATCGCCTATGTCAAATATTATTCCGGATCAGTCGCCGGTCCGGCCAATTTCCGGAATGACGTCTTTACTGACGGAGCAATTACCTCGACTGACATTGCGTACACCAAGTTCTTCTCCGGCAGCGCAGCCAGTTGCCCATAACGAACCGGAAATGTTAACGTGATGCTTCAGCGGGTACGGTCCTAGGGATCGTACCCGCTTTTATTTTTACCGGAGTTTCAATTCAATAACCCCATCAAAATCAGTTCTGACCTCCGACATATATCATGACAACGTTCCCCTCAAATTCGTCATTCAGAGCTTAACGAGAGGCGAAATTTTATCCTGATGCAGGAAATCAAATCTTCTGTTCCACTTGACATCAATCGCAGAAATTGATATGAACTTCCTCCTGATCGCGAAATTCAACTTGAATTCATTGTGATCAGCGAGAATACCCGGGCTCTTTGAAAAGAGCACGGGAGAAACATGCCGTCGTTAAAATATCAATTAAATGTTTTTCTGTTTATGGAATTCCAAGGCGAGAACCTGCTGAGTTCCACAGAGTCACCACTATGGAGCGAAAAGGACGATCGGAGCCATGATCGAAGTCAAAAATATGACCAAGGTTTTCGGATCGGTCGTTGCCGTCAATAACGTCTCCTTTCACGTGGAGGCGGGCCAAATTGTAGGCTTTCTCGGCCCCAATGGGGCGGGCAAGAGCACGACCTTGCGGATATTGACCTGCTTTATACCGGCCACCAGCGGATCGGCAAAAGTCGATGGTTACGATATTTTCAGCCAATCAATGCAGGTTCGCCAACTGATCGGTTACTTGCCCGAAGGAAATCCCCTT
>CAZMVS010000004.1:0-2032 GCA_964569525.1 uncultured Planctomycetales bacterium | reverse complement strand
GCTGACCAAATCCTCGAGGAAAGGTTCGAAGGTATCGGGGTCCACCAGTTGTTTGATTCGAGTACGGGCGGTAATGCGATGATGATAGTCACATTCGGGACAGACGTATAATGCTTCTTCCAGTGCTTTCTGATACACCATAGCTTCGCACTTGGGGCATTGGGTCCATGTTCCCTTGGGGACGTCCACCCGATTGGTAGGGCCCCCAGCTGTGGAATTGTCGCGAGATCCGGCCGCTTGTGGGGTGTCTTTTTGGGGAGTATTTTCCTCTGCCACTGCAGGTGTCTCCTTGTAGCGTTTAAAATTTGAGCCGACGGATTTCCGCCGGCCCGTTTTCAGCTTTTCTTTTTACGCCTTTCGCCAGGTTATGTCCATACTTATCGACCGGGGAATATGGATTTTCGGACTTTTTTCCGGGGAGTTCTTTGGAGATTCGGGTTCTTTAATGAGCCGTCCTTTCGGGGTTATATTTTTCAAATTTCCAGATGGCTTCGGATGGCGTCAAGCAGCGTGTCGCATCCGTGACGGATGGGGTCGGCGGCCGGCAGATTCGTTCGTTGGGCGATGGATTGGACGGCCTGGTCGGCTGATTTTTGGGGCATTTCCACCGTATTGACGGCGATGGCGACCACCTTACCCGGGTATAGGGGTGATAAGGCCTGTTCATATAGGGTAATTTGCTCCTCAAGGGGAGTGATCGGGCAGCCGGGCATTTCATTGTGCAGCTTTCGGCCGGGGCGATGGACCAATACAAGAGCCTGGGGACAGGTACCATGTAAAAGGGACAAGGTCACACCCGAATAGCCGGGATGATCCAAGGAACCTTGGCCCTCGATGAAGCAGATTTGCCGGTCGGCCACGTGTTCGACCATCATTTCGGCAGCGCCGGCGGTGAAATCGGAGAGGACATGATCAATAGCGATGCCCCAGCCTTCGATCATGATGCCCGTTTGGCCGGTGGGCACAAAGGCGGCGTCGAGGCCGGCGTTTCGGGCCGTCCGGCAGAGTTCACAGGCGGTGAGCATTTTGCCGACGTTGGTGCTGGTGCCGACGGTCAGTACGCGTTTGACGGGGAAATTGCGGGCGTGGCCCATGGCGATGCGATCGATCGGCCCGGGTTGGCGGACTTCGTAAATCCGGGCGCCGCTATGGCGTGCTAAATCCGCTAATTCGGGATCCTGGCTTAGAGGAGTATGCAAGCCACTGATGATGGCCATTCCGCGTTTTAAGGCCTGGATGACTTGTGCGCGCATGGGAGCGGGCAGGGCCCCGCCAACGGGTGCTACGCCTATCAACAAGGCATCAGGTTGGTACTGATCTGCTTCGATGACGTTGGCGAAAATGGGCACATTGTTTATGCCGGTGAGGAATTTTTCGACGGGCCGACCGGCGGCAACGGAATCGACGATGCCGACTACATCATGCCGGCGATAGCGTAGCAGGCTAACGGCGGTTTTGGCGGAGAAGGTACCGAGTTGGCCTTCGGTGAGGAGCAATATGCGTCGGCAGGGAATTTCCATAATCATTTTACACCGCTTAGATTTCCAGCTTGTTGGCAATACGAGAATACAACGGACTCTTATATTTGTACTCCGAACCGCAGTTTTGAACAACAAAATCCGTGTGTTCAAATGCCTTCAAGGATAGAAAAGTAATGTTTAAAAAAGGCTTGGGAATCGACTGATTGGCCGACCTGGTGTGGGCCTGCGTCGTCAGCTTCGAGAATTGTTCGGCCGGCCAATTGTTCGTCCTGCAGTTCCACGCGGACGGTTCCGCGAGAAAACTGGATGAGTTGCGGTTCGAAAATACAGGCGGCGGCCAGTGGGTCATGGAAAAGGACATGCTTGCGGTGGCTGAACCATGTTTCGGCCATTTCGCCGACGATTTTCAAGGGGCCTTTTTGGAACCGTTGACGAAATTCTTCGGTGGGTAATCGGCACTGTGTGGTTACATCCAGGCCGACGCAGCGAAAGTCGCGAAAGCCGGCATTGCAGACCGTAGCGGTTGCCTGGGGATCGCCACCGGCGTTCCA
>CAZMVS010000003.1:0-4440 GCA_964569525.1 uncultured Planctomycetales bacterium | reverse complement strand
TGGCGGAACGTCTTCGCGAGGCGGGCAAGGAAGTGATCGCTTTTTGCGGGGCTCGCTCCGTTGATTTACTCCCTTTAACGGTGAAAGGCGGGCGTCCGATCGAGCCGGATCGACCGACCGACGCCATTCGGGAGTTCAGTATGCTGGGGGCTACAGCCCTGATCGCCACAGATGACGGCAGTATGGGGGCGGAGGGTCTGATTACCGGAGCGTTTGGCAAATACCTGAACAGGCACAAAAAGGAAGCCCGCTCTGCGGTCATTTATACCTGCGGTCCGGAGCTGATGATGAAGGAGACGGCCCGGCTGGCGGAGGAGCGGTCCATTCCCTGCCAAGTGTGCATGGAAAGAGTTATGGCCTGCGGGATGGGAACCTGCCAATCCTGTGTGGTAGCTATCCGAGACGAGACCGAGGAACAGGGATGGAGCTATCGACTCTGCTGCAGTGACGGGCCGGTCTTTGATAGCCGGGACATCCTTTGGGATAAATAAAGCCTTCGGTAATTCAAAAATTTGCGGTTCTCGGCAGGAATTGTCGTGTATATTATAAAATTCATAAAAGGCGATTTAGATTGTGTAGGGTTCGGGGTCTGTCGAATCGGATAATTTTCATAAGTGATTACAGAGAGGCCATTTATATTTTTATGGATTAGCTTTAGAAACGACCATGGTCGGTGGGTATGCGGGATAAAAAGCATTGCTCTAATAGCATAGGCAGAAAAAAACGATCAGACCTTACGAGAGAAGCTCCGATACATAATATTTTTAAGGGATTGTCCTAAGGGTCGAAGTAGAGTGGATGAGTACTGCTATTCAAGGTATTTTCTGGAGGTGCTTCCATGATTGGCGAGAGCATTCCGGAAAGTGGCGAAAAAAATGAATATCTTGGCGTTTATGAAGACGGGGTGATCAGGATGAGCGCCAAGGTGGATTGGCCTGATGGGACTCCGGTGGTCATTCGGGTTGCGGAGTTCAGCCCAGAACAGGCCCGGGAGCTTGGCCGGGTAATTATTGCCGGTTTCGGTTTGGCGGGGCGCTGGGTGGCGGATATTTTCGACCGTCATGGTGTGGACTACGTGGTCGTGGAACGCAATCCGGAAACCGTGGAGACTCAGCGAAAACTGGGGCGGACCGTGATCCAGGGTGATATTGCGAATGAGCATACCATGTGTGAGGCAGGTATTGAGGAGGCGTCTATCCTGGCGTTGACCGTCCCTGATGAAAATGCGGTTTTGGACGCCACTCGTCTGGCTCGGCAAATCAAGCCGGGAATTTTTATTGTGGCCCGCACGTTGTATTATTCCTCGGGTATGCAAGCGACGAAGCTTGGCGCCGACGCGGTTATCAAGGCGGAACAAGTGGTAGCCCGGCAATTTTACGAGATGTTGCTACGAAAAATCGGGCAGAAAAAGGAGCCCGTGCCCAGTTGACCTTCCTCTCACTTCTGTGAAACGATAAGAAAAAATACCTTCGCGATACAATTTATCATTGTCTCTTTATTGAAAATAGGCTATTTCTAAGGATAGAGGCTAAGCCTGTGTTGAACGGGATAGAATGGTTCTGTTGATCCATGAGCATTATCGTTGAAGTGTAATGCTTTGGGTTCTACGTTTTTTGGGCTAGTATTTGATTTATCCTGTTCAGGTTTTGTGGAAAAGAAACGGTCAGTTTACCCGAAAGCTGAGGAACAGAAGCCATGTCCGATCAAGAAAAACAACCTGTAACGGTGGGGTTAGCGCTAAATGCCGTGCAATCGGAATTTCGTAATTGGCTGGGGCAGCTTTGGCATTCGGGCCTCAGCGTCGGCCCAATGGATGGTATGGATTTTGCGCCTCCTGTCGAAATGCGCGAGGAGCGGGATTCTTATCGTATACAGGTAGAGGTTCCCGGCGTTCCGCTTTCGCAAATAGAAGTGACCGGCACGCAAGCCACTCTTCGGATCAGTGGCCAGAAATTAAGCCCTGAATTGAGGACTGCTGAGGATCAGCCGCCGAGCCGGGTGCTTCAAAGTCAACGTCGCTACGGCAGCTTCAGCCGTATGATTAACCTGCCCGGTCCAATCAATATCAATAATGTTTCCGCTCATCTTGCCAATGGTGTATTGGAAGTGATCGCTCCGAAAATTGCTGAAACGACAGCGATTAACGTACAAGTACACGTTCAATCCGGCCAAGAAGAGCAAGGTTGAAATAACACAAAGACCCATCACGTTTGTTGGCGGAGTCAGCAAAGAGGTCCAATGCCAAAGACTTTTGGTTTGCAAATGCGCTGAAAGGCAATGACCAGCCGGTTATGCTGATACCGCTTTTTTTACCATTATGAGAACGCAGATTTCCCTTTCGCTCCTTCCTGCAAGGGCGAGCAAATTTTGAGCATGGTAGTTTATGCATGCACTTGGCTAAGAACCGGCGTCGGGGATTGGGCCATGACCGGTGCAGTTTCTTCTTGTTCCTCAACAATAACCAGCCGTCGCCGACCGGAGCCTGCCTCGGGTCGGGAGATCCATCCAATCACCAGGTAGGAGATGGAATAAATGGCTAAGAACACGCCGAAGGCGATGCGATAATAGGCGGCCAGGTAGATGGCGAAGTTTGCCAGGCAGTACGCACCAACCATCATTTCGGCGAACCACATCCACCAGAATTTCTGCGGTTTATAGCGACTGGGCAAACGGGATTTGATAGTGCTGCCGGACTTGGGAGTGCGGATAAATTCGCCCCCCTTGCTGGTCAGGCCTTTGATCACAGCCAAGGTATTATTAATGGATAAGCCCGTGCCAAGGAGTACCAAAGCCGGCACTGTTTTAAGCCCGGTCCATCCTCCGCCCAGGCTGTACCGGGCGTATCCGTAAGTTAAGGGTGGGGCCAGGGAGCTGAAGATTACCATTGTCCAACCGGTGAAGAAACACCATGCGTACGGTGCCGGGTCAATGATAGCCACGAGCGGCCGGGCCAGTAAAGCAACCACCAGCATCCAGAAGGCTACCGTATAATGGGTCAGATGGATGGTAGCTTCCAGTTTTTGGCTCAACTTGAGGGGGGCGCGCCAGATTCGGGGAAGCAGTTTAACGGCCGTCTGAATGGAGCCGGTGGCCCAGCGTCGTTGTTGGGCTTTGAGGGAGTTTATGGTATTAGGCAGTTCCGCTGGGCAGGCCAAGTCGATGCAGTAATCGATTTTCCAACCGGCGAGTTGTGCCCGATAGGAAAGGTCCAGGTCTTCGGTCAGGGTATCATCCTGCCAATGCCCGACGGCGGGATCCTCGATAGACGCTTTCCGCCAAATACCAGCCGTACCATTGAAGTTCATCAAAAGATTGTTCCAAGCCCGGGCGCCCTGTTCGATGGCGAAGTGTCCATCGATGCCAACCGATTGGGCATTGGTAAGCCAAGATTCGTTTGGATTCAAGTGGGCCCATCGCCCCTGCAGGCAGGCCAGGCGGTCGTCGCGGACTAGCAGAGGGATGGCCCGTTGCAGGAAATCCCGATTGGGCACGAAATCGGCGTCAAATACTGCCAGGAAGGGATTTTCGGTCAGGCTCATGCCGTGCCTCAGGGCCCCGGCCTTAAAGCCGGTTCGCTTTTCCCTTCGGACGGCCTGGATGTCCACGCCTTGGTTTCGGAGGCGTTGCACGGTGCGGTTGATCAGCAGCCGGGTCTCATCGGTACTATCGTCCAAAACCTGGATGGAGTGTTTGCCGCGGGGGTAATCCATGGCGGCTACCGCCTCAATGACTCGGACAGCGACATCGGCTTCGTTGTAGATGGGGATTTGGCTGGTGACGCCCGGCCAGTCCTTGTCTGGTGACTTCGCGATAAAGCGATCGACATAGGCTCGTTGTTCGGCGGTTTTTTGGCGGCCCTGCTTGCGAAACAGAAAGACCAGAATATAGAGGTGCAATCCGTAAATGGCCAACATTCCAGTGCTGGCCAGGAAAAAGATTACGACGATGATATCGAACCAGGTATCCACTTTGTAATACCCTCTTTTTGGTTACCGGCCGACGCTCTCCAACGCGATCGGCGGCAAGAAATCAATTATCTGGATCAACACAAGCATTAACTCCCTTTTAACGAATTGGACTGATCCACATTATGGTTAGATGCACCGGTTGAGTTTATGTTACAAAAAATGGGCATCCGGTTTTTAGAGACAAAATAATCCAACCGAGTTGTTTCTCCTCGTTCTACCGTCTTTTTTAAATGGAATTCACCCGAACTTTGAGCAATGGTCGGATTGTTAACTGAACAGCCGAGCCATCGACCGTCTGCCTTTGACGAAGCACTGAAACTGCCGCTGCTATCAGCTTGGAACTAATTTTAAGATCATATTACGATAGGACTAATGAACATTTCTGTCAATGAAAAGTTGAGCTGAATTCGTGTGGATTTTCAAGCTTTTACTATTCTTGTGGGAGCGTAAGACCGTTTGTCCCCTCTTTTGG
>CAZMVS010000002.1:0-12533 GCA_964569525.1 uncultured Planctomycetales bacterium | reverse complement strand
TGAGCAGGAAGAAGAAGAAAGTCAAGAGGCCGAGGCGGAGGTGTAAGCTCTCGCCCGCCGCGAAAAACAGGCAAGCACCTCAAACAAAACCTTCCCCGTTGGTTTTACCGGCGGGGAATTTTTTTACGGTCGGCATCCAGTAGAGGTCGTTTCCCTTGTCCCGGGAGGCGACGGTGAACAAGCACCCCTGCCTGCCCGATCCTATATATCTCTGTATTTAAATTTGGCCGAACATTCAAAGTTGAAGATTCGAAACCAATGGTCGGCACGCATCTGTGTGGTTGTGTTAATCGATGCCGGCATACGGGAGAAACTTACCAGCCTTATGATCCTTGGCCAATTCGATATATTCCTTGACCAAGTTGCGGATATATTCCCGGTCTTTATCAGTAATTTCCCGAACCACGCTGCCGGGGAAACCCATGACCACGGAGCCATCGGGTATCTTGGTATTAGGCGTTAGTAGCGTGCCAGCGGCAATCAGACAGTCGTCGCCGATTTCACAGCCATCGAGTATGGTGGCTCGGGTACCGATGAGGGTACGATTTCCAACCTTTTTACAATGGACCACGGCGTAATGGCCGATAGCCACGTCATCTCCAATGACCAATTCCTCCCCGCGTTCACAATGCAGCAGTCCGCCGTCCTGAATGTTGACCCGTTTGCCGACTTTAACCGGAGCAACGTCCCCACGCAGGACGGCATGATGCCAAATACTGGAATCTTCGCCGACTTCAACGTTGCCCACGATGACCGCCGTTTCCGATACGAAGATGTTGCCGATCTGGGAAATAATGTGCATGTTTCATTGACCCTCTAAAATCTTCAACAACTACCATTTCCCTGAAAAACAATGATAGAAGCTCACATAATTTTAGGTATTAGAAATACCTTCTTTTCGAATTTGAGGCAAGCGCCCTGATTCCAGAATATATGAAGCGAAGGGGGAAATCAGCGTAACCACTGGACGGTGCGCATAAAGGTTTCCACCCGGTCGGGATCAGGTGGCTGATGCCACTGGCCGGCCTTTTTAAGATAAGATCCGACGATGAAAACATCCGCCCAATCCCAGAGATCGGGTAAATTTTCGGGCGTCACTCCCGAGCCTACCACCACGGGCAGCTCCACGGCGGTGCTGACCTCGCGAAGATCGTTCAAATCGACCGGCTCAGCGGTACTGGTCCCACTGACCACAATACCGTCGGCTCCGAAAAAGGCGGCGGCCCGGGCGGTTTCGGCCAAATCGACGTCGGCGGTGAGGATATGTCCTGCGTGTTTTTTCTTCACGTCGGCGAAGATGCGGACATGCTCAGCCCCGAGGTGTCGGCGGTAGCGAAGCAGGGGCCCTGCGTCGGCCTGGTCCATGAGACCTTCGTCAGCGACGTGGGCAAAAACGAAATTTTCCGCCCGGATGAAGACCGCTCCACCGCCATGGGCGGCGGCCAAGGCTTCGGTGTTGGCGCCAGCCAATATCTGAACGCCAAGCGGCAGGCTGACTTCACGGCGGACATCGTCAACGACGGCGGTCATAGCGGCGGTGATTTCCGGTCCGACCTTGTTACGCAGGTACGGCCGATCGTGCATGTTTTCGATCACAAGGGCGTCGAAACCGGCATCGGAGAGAAGATGGGCCTGTTCAACGGCCTGGTCGATAATGGCCTGAACTGACAACGAGGCGTAGGGCGTACCCGGCAGGGGGGCAACATGAATCATCGCGGCCACGGCTTTCGGGACACCGAACATTTCTTCAATGGGTGAATATAGTTGGGTCATGGATGCCACTTGATATCGTAAACAAGAATTATGGAAGATCGAAGCGTTCAATTATCGTTATTTTCCCCATCCGGTAAAATAAATCTACTTCTGTTTCTTATAGAATGATAGTTTTTTAAAGATCGATCGGTTTAATTTATCCACGATGGTAAGGCCCACTTATTGACCTTTTGTATTCGACTGATCATCAGGGAAAAACAAATCGTCCTCCGCGATGTCGGGAATACCTATGACCAAGACGCGCATTTTACCCGTGGCGCTATGCAATACACCGGGCGGGATGTGCACCATGGAGCCGGGGCGGACGGGATGTTCAACACCGTCCAGGCGAACCGCGCCTTGACCTTCGAGGACGTAGTATAGTTCCGTGCCGCGCTGGTGATAGTGTTCGCGGGCTCCGTCGATTTCCACCGTGTGCGCCCAGGCGGCGACTCCGCGGTCAGCATCCTCCCGGCTGATCAAACGATAGCGCCTCCCGCAGGTGCTGGGCTCAGAGGGGACATCTGATTCGTGACGAACCAGGACGGCTTTTGAGTCAGCGGTATTCATAAAGGTGTCTCCCGTATCGAAGCAAATAGTCAGAGCAAAACCGTTATCTGTTTTTACCATTCCTCCGGCTTGAAAACAGGAGCCGAACCCGTAAGCCAATGCAGTTCCTGTCGCTGGTTTTTGCGTTTGTTCCAGAGCTTCATGACAGCTTGGAGTTCGTCATTGTTGAGACGAGCGATGCCTTTATCATCCAGCCAGCCGTTGGTGGTAACCACGGGGGTCTGGTAATGTTCGACGCCGAAGGCGGTGTAATCCAAATGGGTAACCGCCTGCCAGTTGCAACTCCAGAGGACATTACGCAGGTTGGAAAAGATGCCCCAAGCCCAAGTGCTCGGTTCGCAATGGCTGTCCTGGTACGTGCCATGAGACATGATCGCGTAGGGGGGAACATTTAGCCAACGCTTGCTATCGTCGTGATTGGAAGTGAGTCCTTGGTCATCGCTGGTCAGCATGGCCACCTGGGGACATTTTTCGGTGACGAGCTTCGTACAGTCGCGGACCAGACGCATCATGGCGCGGGAAGCGTAATCGGGTTGCGGCCCGGTAGCAATAACATCTTCACGGACGTGGAAGGTTTCGTCCCAGACTAAAGCGTCGATCTCGCTTCCGTACTCATCGAGCATGGCCTCAAGATAGTTCAGGTGACGGGCGTACACCTTCGGATGGGCGGGATTTTGCATGTAGGGTTTGCCGACGGTTTCGGGGCCGACCCAGCCGCCCCATTGAAGTACACGATCCTCTTCGAAGAAATCCGAGCCGCTGCAGGCGGTCATGCCGTCGGCAAAGTAGACACCCACGCGAAAACCACTGTCCTTGGCGTACTTGATGCGGCGATGCATTTCGGCTTTGGACATAGGAACGGACACGCTGGTGGGAAATCCCTTGTCCTTGACTTTGTCCGCATTAGGGAAGGCGGTCCAAGTGTCATCGAGGCGGCCGGTCTTTTCGTTGTAAGTGAAGCGACCGAGTTCGTCATACCAACCATGTAAGGTGAAGAATACTTTTTCACGTTGCGAGTGAGGGATGCGTTTGGTTAACGCGTCGATATCCTCGAACCAGCCTTTGCCGCCGTGGCTGAGGTAATCGTAATGAATCCAGGCGACGTCGTGCAGCCAATCGGGGCCTTCGGGTACGTCAGCCAAAGGTAGCCCGTACCAGAGGCGAAAGGCGTCTTTGGCGCCCCCTTGGTGAAGAGCGGTCCAGAATGTGCGCACTTCAGTTTTTTTCGGCATGAGCTTGCTGGTAAGGAATACGCAGTTGAATTGGCCGTTCTGTTTGTTTTGCGGGTCTGCCAATTGAAAGGCGGAGGCGAAGTAAGGATCAGCCATGTGGGTAAGTCTCTGATCGCTCTTCTCGACCGACTCACTAATCATGGGGATGGCCAGTTTTTGGGCGTGTTCTGCATTTAGCTGAACCTCGCCGTTCAGCCGCCAAAACCATTGTCTTTGGTTGATTTCATTCACCTTTGCGCCGATGCCGTTAGCTTGGGGCACGAAGACTTCGCGTTTCCCATTTAAGGCAAGGTTGTTGCCGGCCACGATGAGTAAATCCTGTTTCGGAAAGGAATCACCGAAGGTGACTTCGACCTGACGGTAAATGAATTGTGCATTGGTGAATGGTTGAAAGGAAAGATGATAAACCAACTTGATTGGTAGGCGGGGAGCAAGTTTGTAGGTAAAGCTCGCCCCGTTGTCCTTTCTGATTACCTCATTGGGTTGATTGCATAAGATCATTGCCTCGGCGGGAACGTCGGAAGCGGTTTTGCCCTTGGGAATGAGGGCGACTCGCAACAAATTATCTCCCACTTTTGGGTTGACTAAATCCCCAACGGCGGGATTCTTGAGGCTGACAAGGTCACCGCTCGTTGCGATGCGGCAGGTCCAGCCGTCGTTTTCGATTTTGATCGGTTCAGCCGCCAGGAGGTTTGTGGCGCAAACGAGGAGGATCGCGATCAAGATGGGCTGTCGTTGCATTTCCAGTACTCCTTGTTTAAGGGCTAGTCTGAAGTGCCCACAAGTTGACATTGAACGTGTTTTCGGTCGCCAATAGTTTACTCAAATGAACAGGGCATCGAAACCGGTGGTTTTCGTGAGAAGCGAGCGAAATAAAGGTGCTTGTTTAAGGAATAAAGCTCTTGAGGGATGTTTCCCGGCAAGTCACGCTTGGTTCAAGCGGCGGGTACATGGCTATAAAATAATCGGCTTAATTTTTGTAGAGAGGTGTTGACAAAACCAATTCTGTGGCTATATTTGTAGGGAATCGTTGAATAAATAGTTTTTGGACGGAAAAATGAACGCGAAACTCTGCGACAACCCGAAAGGCCTGAACTTGGCGATGCATGCCATGCTGCGAAAGCGTGGATGGATTGTCACGGTATATTTCTGCGCCACGACGACGGGTGATGGGTCGTAGGGTTAGCGCGAAACGATAGTTTTTTGCAAGCCCTGCGACCACAAATGGTTGCAGGGCTTTTTTAATGCTCGAGCTTATCGGTTAGCCGGCGAAAATTACGGAGTTCCAGGTGAGGAGGATTTAACAATGCGCCTCGCGCCAGCAAGGGATTTGCGCGCTTGGATAGTAAAGAGAAATATTTAACCAGCGAAGTAAGGAGTGAAAGCAATGGCTGCGGTTTACGAATTGGAAAATGAAAGAGCTTCTGCCTTTCAGGAGCAAGTAAAGAGGGTGATCGAATCGGCGGATAAAAAACTTGTTTCCTATGCTGGCGATCGGGTTTATTTTCGGCCGGTGGAGCAAGCGGATGCGCCACTGCTGCAGCGATGGATTAACGATCCGCGTAACTGGCATACTTTGGGAGGTCGCGTACCGCCGACCAATGCCGGCCAGGAGCACGAATGGATTCAATCACAGGACCGGGACCGCAGCCAGTGTGTATTCGGCATCGTGTTGAAGGATGGAGATCAACTGATCGGTGATGTTGTCTTGCGAGGGATTGATCCGATCGCGCGCAAGGCGGAACTGGGGATCATGATCGGTGATGCTGAGTACAAGGACCGAGGTTTAGGGACCGAGGCGGTCCGGTTGATGGCCCGTTTTGCGTTCAAGGAACTGAACCTGCGGCGGATCAGTTTGAAAGTGTTGAGTAATAATCCGCGGGCTATCCGCACCTACCAGAAGGCGGGTTTCGTCCAGGAAGGTTGCGACCGGGAAGCGGCCTACAGTGATGGCGAGTTTCATCACGTGTACAGTTTTGGCCTGCTTCGCCGGGAATGGATAGACGACGATGTTTTGGCGGAATTTGATCCGACTTTGGAGTTGTAAACGGTTGTGAACCTGCGAAAACAGGGAGAGTCGATCGTTTTATTGTGATGTTTAGATACCGGCTGATGGGCCGGGGATCACCAGGGCTACAAATCGGCGTAATGCTTGCAAATGCCAGACCCAGCCGGTGTCGAACGAGTAAAAGGGTGATCTCCGGCCCGATTTTTATTATCCCATTTTATCAGCATAAAAACTTCTCGTTATGGTCTATCTTCATAAATGGTGTTGGGCGGGGCGCTTATTACAAAATCCCCAAGAATTTATGCACCTGCACACTGAGTCGCCAGGATGGATTTTGCTTGACCAGCTCAATACACCAGTCCAGTGTTTGACGGTCCAACTTGGTTCCGGTAAAGGCAGGGGAGATCAATTTATACCGGGCCTGCACCGTGGTTTGCGGTAACTGCCGGCCGTATGGAATAACGTATTTCACTTCGTCCGCAGTGGTTTGTTTAAGCTGATCTTCGGGAACTTTCGGGCTGACGGTAATCCAGTCCAAGCCCGTGGGAAGGGCGATGGTCCCATTGGTTTCGATGGCCAGTTTGAAGCCCGCCTGATGAAGCGCCGCAATCAATTCCTTGTCAACTTGCAGGGCCGGTTCACCCCCCGTCAGCACAACCCATCTACATTCGTGTCCCACCCTGCGCAGTTCATTTATGATTTGATCCGCGGTCAGCTCCTGTCCTTCTTCATATTCAGTATCGCAATCGAAGCCATGGGTTTCTTTTCGGCAATGCACGTTACATTTGCTGAAGCGGAGGAAGCAGTTGGCCGTTCCGGTGCGAATACCCTCACCCTGGATGGAGAAAAAGATTTCATTGACCCGGTAGGTTTTCACAGGGATACTTCCACGCAGCAATTTTCCGTTTCCCAGAGCACGACCTTGATGATTTTCGCCCCGGTGCCGGCTAGCTGTTCGGGGCAGATGACCCGCAAAAGGTAGTCAGCCAGGTTTTCTGCGGTGGGATTGGTTTTCATTAGGAAAATTTTCTGGCCTTCGATACCGGAAAGAGCGTCGATCACTTCATGGTCGTCTTGGTGGCAGATAAAGCCGTGATCCCAGTTTTTTTCGATCCACCCGCCGATCCGTTCCTTGAGCACGGTAAAATCGATGACTCGGCCGACATCGTCGAGGTGGTCGGCCACAGCGTGAAAGTAAGCCACGTAATTATGCCCGTGGATATGGGCACAGCGTCCTTCGTGCCGCCAGAGGCGGTGGCCGGCGGTGAACTGAATGCGACGAACAGTGGTGGTCATGCGATTTGCTCCGGTTTCTCGCCTCTTTCGGTCGTTGCGGTAACCCGGATCCCCCCTCGTGGATTGAATCGACCGGTCACGCGAAGCCAGTAGGGAGACAATTGCTCGTAGAGATCCGTGGCGATAGTTTCCACCGCGTTTTCATTGAAGATGGGCCGCTGGCGGTATTTCCACAAGTACAGTTTCAGCGACTTGGTTTCCACCAGGTCTTTGTCGGGAACGTACTCGATCTCCAAGGTGGCAAAATCCGGTTGGCCGGTGACCGGGCAGAGGCAGGTGAATTCCGCGCAGTCCAACCGTACAACCGTCAGCCCGCCTTTCCAGGGGATCAGGTCAACCTTCTCGACCGGTTCATTGGACGGCTTTCCCAGGTGTTTGAATTCCGGCATAAGCAATTATCCTTCATCAGTTTGACGTTATGATTATAGACGATCAGGGGGTTGAACAAAAAGCAGGAGGCTTAGCTGTCCGCATAGGTGGTCGGATCCTCAACGCCGGCGAGTTGGAAGGCTTCTTTGCGTTCCACGCAGGTACCGCATCGGCCGCAGTGCAAATCCTGTCCTTTATAGCAGGACCAGGTCAGTTCGAAGGGGACGTTCAGTTCGGCCCCGTGTCGCACGATCTCCGCCTTGGTCATCTCCACGAAAGGCCGCAGAACCCGCACTGAATGCCAGTCACACATCTGGGCCGCTTGGTCCATCAAGTCGATAAATTCCCGTCGGCAGTCCGGGTATATGGGATGATCCCCCGCGTGGGCGGCATAGGCGACAGAGTCGAATTTCAGGCTCACCGCCCAGCCGATAGCCACAGACAGCATGATCATGTTGCGATTGGGGACCACGGTGAGTTTCATGTTGTCCGCGGTGTAATGTCCTTCGGGAACCTCAAGGTTACTTGTAAGAGCGCTGCCCGCCAGCAAGCTGCGCAATCCGGCCAGGTCAGCTAACTGGTATTCCACCTTGACAGATTGGCAGATGTCTTGGGCGGCTTGGAGTTCGCGGCGATGTCGTTGACCGTAATCTATGCCCAGACAACGGATTTCATGCCCCTCGTTCAACAGGTGATAGAGCAAGACCGTAGAATCCAGCCCGCCGCTGTAAATGAGAATGGTTTTCATAGTCCTCCAGCTTCGTTTTCAGATGAACCTGATACGAGACGATCAGCAACGAGCACTTATGTTGCCTTTAAAACTTATTATATCGGATATGCAGTGTTGCATGGAGGCGGCGGTAAGATGGAGGGGGTGTTTCTTACGGTGGGGCTGGTTTTGGACTTGATGATTTCTCTTACTCTTCTACTATTTCTTCCTCTTTATCCGTGGGTTGCGGCCGCTTTTTTTCTTTCTTATCAGGAACGATAAATACCTTCTGGCAGCGGCTGCAACGGACTTTCTTGCCCCGGGCGTCTTCGGGGACCTGAAGAATGCTGCGGCAGTGAAGGTTAGGGCAAAGGATTGTGATACTCATGAACTCACCCGTTCGGTTTATTGAAGCGGAATCCGGAATATCCTAAATTTCCAGTTTACTAATCGGGTGGTAGGCCATGGGAAATAAGATAAAAGCGTAGCTTGGTAAGGAGAGACGGTGTTTTGCGACAAATCCTTGGCTTGGAGGTCCGAAAAATACAAGGATTGATAGGGGAAATGGAAAATTTGTAAGAAAAAAGCAGTCTGTTAAAGTGTGGATGAATCATGGACGCTTCGGGGTGTGCCATATGGGATATAGCTTGACGGTTTTTATGCTCCGGGTAGAATAGCTGGTTGCCAAAGAGTTACTTTTCTTGGTAAAGCAACATGAACGGCACCTTGGGCATGTTTATTATGAGGTCATTTCCATTTTCGCGCAACAGCGCGAAATTTTATATATCATTCGGTCAACAGAAATTCCTCTTTCCTGGATGGGTGCAGGACAGTGTGGTTCAGTGGACCGCTGCCTGTGAAAATATGATGCGCCATAGGTCTACGGACAGTGGCTAAGATGTTGAGCGAAGAAATCGGGCCAGGGGTCGTGAAATTCCATCGAATAGCCGGTGGAAGGTGGCAGTAATAAAGTGCGGATGACTTTGTAAGGGTGCTATGACGTGATTAGCACGGAGAGCAAATTACAGTCACCGGCCAAGATCAATTGGAACTTGCGGATTATGGGCCGCCGCAAGGATGGTTTCCACGACTTGGAATCGTTGGTAACCGCCATTAGTCTCTATGATGAACTCGTCTTTTCAGCTCGGGAAAATAACCGAATCACTGTTTCTTGTGATAATTGTGAGATTCCGGCGGAGCGTGCCAACCTCGTTTGGCGGGCCGCTGACTTGCTGGCCCGTCGGAGCGGAACCTCCAGGGGTATTCATTGTCAGTTGAAAAAGAGGATTCCGGTAGGGGGTGGACTGGGAGGAGGCAGCTCCAATGCCGCTACTGCTTTAAAGGGGTTGAATCAATTATGGGATTTAAATTGGCCGGTAGAAAAACTGCTACCCCTGGCTGCGGAACTGGGTAGCGATGTGCCTTTCTTTCTGGGGACCGGACCGGCGGTTATTCGTGGCCGCGGGGAGCAGGTCGCTCCCGTTCAACCCCCTTGGGAGGGATGGCTGTTGCTGATTATCCCTGGGGTGAACATTTCCACCAGGGAGGTCTATAAAGCTTGGAAGCCGGAAGTTGAGCAGGCCGTTTGTGGATCGGCGGTTCCCCAGGGGCGGTTTACTGCGGCTGAATGGATGCAAAAAACTTTTAACATGTTGGAATCGGCGGCTCAGCGGGTTTGCCCGAAATTGTCGGCGTGGATGGACCATGCCGCTCGCTTGGCGGACCGTGTTGTGCGGTTATCGGGAAGCGGATCAACTTTTTTCACTGCTTTTGACCACGAGCAGGAAGCGAGGAATACGGCTGCAAAAATTGGTGAATCTATGCGAATGAAGACTGTGATCGTACATACCAGCTAGTGAAAAGTGAGTGCATATTTTTGGATCGGCGTGAAATACATCGTAATTTCACGATTCCGGTTTCGGGAGTGCAAAAATCCCGGGAAAGTTCATAGGAGGTTGCATCGATGGAGATTAGTGAAGTTCGAATTAAACTGGTGAACAATTCTAAGGAGCGACTACGAGCGTTTTGTAGCATTACCTTAGACGGTGCCTTTGTGGTTCGTGACCTGAAAATTATTGACGGAGCCAACGGGCCTTTCGTGGCCATGCCCTCACGCAAACTTTCCGACCGTTGCCACCGGTGCGGCTATAAGAACCATCTACGGGCAAAATACTGCAATGAGTGTGGGGCTAAGCTCAAGGAAAACCGGGCTCCCAAGGATACCCACGGACGGGCCAAATTGCATGCTGACGTGGCCCATCCAATTAATTCCATCTGTCGCGAGCAAATTCAAAGCGCAGTTATCGAAGCTTTCCAGACGGAAATGGAGCGGGCTAAGGCACCTGATTATAAGCCTCAGGAATATGATGAATATGACTATGATTTTGAAGAAGAAGTGTCGGAAAAAGCTTCGAGTTCCTCTTCTCAAAATAAGCAAACGGGAAGCTTCAGCGACTATGATGAGTTGATTGCGGACCTGAAGAAGGATGCTGCAGGTCGTCGGAAGGAGGATTCCAGACGATTTAATCGGTTTTCGCAATTCGAAGAGGAAGAAGATGAAGAAGATGATTCTGATATGGAACCTGTCGATGAACAGGAGCAGATGGAGGACGAATCGGAAAAGGAACCCATTGGCCAATATGATCATTCGTCTTGCGAAGAACAGGAAGAAGATACGCAGGAGTCGGCAACTAACGCAGAGCAAAAAAGATCGGAAATTGCCCAAACTTCGAAGCCGACCGATGGAAATTCCGAGGATGATTTTGGAGCTGGGCTCCTGTGATGTTTCGAATTCCCTATGCAAAAATGCTTTGAGCAAAATAGAGGTATAACTGAGGATGAACAGCAATATTTCATACGTAACCCGGCCAATATCGCAAATGTTAGGCTCGTGGCTCATGGTTGTAGTTCTGTTCTTGGGTTGGCCGTCAGCAGGCCGTGGAGAGGAAAAAATAGCTGACGAGTCGGCCCAAACCCTCGCGGACAAAACCCAGCCGGTCCTTGAGGTTGATAAAGACCGCCACTCTTTTGGTGCGTATTGGATTGATGAACCCGCAAAATATGATTTCAAACTGACCAATGCAGGCAATGCTACACTGATTATCCAGCGAGTGACCAAAGGCTGCGGCAGCTGTACCGCTGTCGGTAAATATAAAAAAGAATTGGCGCCCGGTGAATCAACCGTCCTTCCCGTCTCCATGATCAATCGTCGGTTAAACGGACAATATCGCAAACGGGTGACAATTTATTCCAATGATCCCCAGCGGCCGAAGTACAGCTTGACATTGGTGGGGGATTGCAAATGGCGTGTAGGAGCCGAACCCGAGCGCGCCTATTTCGGCCTTCTGCTGGACAACAAGCCGCGGACCAAAACGATTAGGCTGGTCAATCATTCCGACCAGGAGTTGAAACTCTCCTTGGGACCGCAAGCACATCCGGAGAGAGTCAAGCTTGAATTAAAGGAAACTCAGCCCGGACAAGAATACGAATTGAAAATCACCATGAAGCCGCCTTTCAAACCGGGTTACATTCGTGACAACCTGTTGATTTATACGAATCTGGATACGCAGAAAAAGATCATTATTCCCGTGTATGCGAAGATTCCCCATCGGCTGGAAGTAGTTCCCCGGCAGTTGATTTTTAGTGAACATACTATGCATGCTAAAAGTGACGATGAAACTCAGCGGCGGATTCTAAGAGTGTCCAATTACGGCGCGCAGCCGGTGAAAGTCTTGGACGCCGAAACGAATGATCCGGCCATCGAGCTGAAGGTCATCGAACGCAAGCCCGGCAAGGAATACACCATTTATTTGCAAATGCCATCCGATTATATGCCCCCCACCAAAGGGCGTATGCTGACCATCAAAACGGATGATAAACAAAAGCCCGTGATCAAGGTGCCCATTCGTCGGCCACATTCTGTTTCCCGAAACAGGCCTTCCACCAATAACCTGCTCGGAAAACCTGCGCCGGCTTTTGCGTTAAAATCACTCGATGGACGAATGGTCAGCAAAAAGGATTTGGCGGACATGCCGGCGGTTATCAATGTTATTGCGATCAACTGTCCCTTCTGCAAGAAACAGGTTCCCCAAATCGAGCAGGTCCGTCGTGATTATGCGGATAAAGGGGTGAAGTTTATTACTATCGTCGAGAGGAAGGGAAAGGTTTATAACGACCAGCAGGTTAAAAATGTCCTCGATGACCTGGGGATGGAAGGAACTCTGGTTAATGATAGAGTGAATCTTTTCAGCAAAGCGTATAAGGTTCGAAGCCTTCCCACCTTGATCGTGTTAGGCAAGGACGACAAGATTGAGGCGGTTACCGTGGGTGCTAAAAAGAACCTGGAAAAACAATTACGAGCACAATTGGATCGGCTAATCCAGGAAAAAACGGTTAAAAAGGCCGATGCCTCTACTCCAGCGAAATAAAGTAATCTGATTCGGTTTAAAAATTCCCTGCTATGACTTTGGAGTGTGTCAACCACAACGATGCTTTGGATCCTTTGGCCTGCGCCGGCCTCGACAACGCTTTGGATATTTCGGACCACAACGTATGTGCCGTTGCTCTTGAGCAATGTCTTGCAATGAACATACACACA
>CAZMVS010000001.1:0-4639 GCA_964569525.1 uncultured Planctomycetales bacterium | reverse complement strand
TCATGTAAATCAATGTCTCGGCCGCAAAATAGACAACAGGGGCCAAGACAAGCAACCACCCCATGTGCCGACGCCTTAACCGGTCCGCCCCGATCATAGCCAGGGGAACGACCAGAAAACCGGATGTATAAAGCAACTTGGGCACAAAGGTCACCGGCGTACCATGTCCATACTGATCTCCAGCAGCCGGTGCTAAAAAACGCATTAAAGGCACATGATCCATAAAAAATACCGCCAGCAAATTGTGCAAGCCGATGGCCCAAAACAAGGCTAAATACGCGGACCAATGGGCGCGCTGTTTCCACAAGGCTACACCCCATAGCGGCAACAGGACAATAGCCTCATAACGGGTCACCGGTGCCAGGGCCATAACCACCGCTGACAAAAATAGACGGTTTTTAAGCAACAGCCAGGTGGCCAGCATGAAATAAAAGGCCAGCGGTGTCTCCGTCAAAGTAGTAAAGGACAAATGCGCAAATAAAGGTTGAAAAAACAGCAACGGTATGACAATCCAGGCTCGACGCAGACCCATTTTTCGGGCAGACAAGTACGCCATTCCAGCTGTCCCCGCAGAGAATACTGCAGAGAGCAGCCTGGCCAGGTGCCAGCCCGTTTCGGGCGAACCAATCCGGGCGGGAATGGTATAAAAAACGGTAAACCCCGGTCGGCCCCAGAAGTCGAGCAAATACGCGGGATCCGTTGCCGCCCAGCGGGCAAATAAATAGTGCTTCAGGTCGTCTTCGTGATAAACACCTTGGGAAAGCAGCCCGGAAAAAGCTGATAGAATCAAGCACGCCAATATTGCCAGACCGGCCAGCCGGCGATCCGAGTCGGGCTGAGTGGGGGACGGTTGTAAAGATGCGACCAGTGTCGGCAGGGAAGACATTATTAAAAGTGTATCCCCGGTTGCAGTGCTCGGCAATACGCATTACAGGACCCGCCAGCGATGTACGTTTGTTTATCAAAGGCATTTGTTTATAATTTAGAAGTAGGCAAGCCGCGTGGATATCCGCTAGAAGAAACCTTCATGAAAAGAAAAATTATTGTTTCCATAATCTTGGCTTGTACGGTCCTCGCATTAGGGTTTAGTACGGCCTGGCTGTTGATCAAAACTCAGCCCGCCGCTGAAAAGCGAAACATCCATCAGCCCCCCCTACTGGTGGAAACGCTTGAGATGCGCCCGCAAACAATCGCAGAACCGGTAATAGGTTTCGGAACCGCTCGGGCCGACCGTTATACCCGCCTTTCCGCCCAGGTTATGGGAGAAATCATCGAACTGCCCTCCGAGATCAAAGCCGGAGCTCACGTGCGGAAAGATCAACTCCTGCTGCAGATCGACCCGTCTGAATACCGCGAGCGAATGAACCAGGCCCGTAGTCAGCTGGAGCACGATAAAGCCCAACTTTCTCAGTTGAATGTGGAAAAAAAGTATATCGATCAACTGCTACAGACGGCCCAGGTAGAATTTGAAGCAGCCAAATGGGAATATGACAAAGTGGTCAAGCTGTACCGGGAGAATACCGCTTCCCGCCGGGAATTCGAACAGGCCCGTTTCGCCCTGGAGCGAAGCCGGCGGGTATTACTTAACAATAAGCAAAGCAAAGAACTGTTGCCGGCCCGCCGGAAACGCCTGTCCGCCCAAGTCCGCAGCAGCCAGGCCCAAGAGGGTCTCGCCAGATTAAATTTGGAACATTGCACGATCAAAAGTCCTTTTGCAGGCGTAGTTGACGAAGTGATCGTGGAGCAGGGAGACCGGGTTCAGGTCGGCCAACCGCTGTTAACTATTCTGGATCCGGATTTGGTCGAAATCCCCGTGGAATTGCCCGTTTCCGCCCGTCAAAAGGTAAAGGTCGGTTCCGAATGCCAACTGACCGTAGATACCATGGAAGACGCCTTATGGATGGGGAAGGTGCGACGTATTGCTCCTTCGGCCGACCAGACCACCCGAACCTTCAAGGTCTATGTCGAAGTGAATAACACGGAATCCGCACAACAACTGGTACCTGGCTTTTTTGTGCGAGCCGAAGTAAAGGGGCCGACGCTTGATAACGTCATGGCCCTGCCCCGTGGAGTGCTACAGAACAACCAGGTATTCATTTACAACGACGGCAAGGCCTACCCCCGTACGGTGAAGGTCACCCGGCGAATCATGGATCGAATTGTGGTCACCGGCTTACAGCCCGGCGAGCGGGTTATTATCAGCAACCTTGACGCCCTTGTCGCCGGTCAAACCGTACGTACTGAAGAAGAAGGAGTCCACGCTGAAAAATCTGAAACACCGGACGCGAAAACCGTCTCATTAACTGAAAAACCATGACCTCACTTCCCAAATTCAGTGTGGAAAATCCCGTCCTGGTGGGCGTCTTGATGACGGCCATCCTGGTGGGTGGAGTATATTGCGGCCTAACGCTGGTGCGGGAAATGTTTCCCGAATCCCGCCCGAACAAGGTAGTAATTACCACTCCCTATCCCGGAGCCACTCCCCTTGAAATCGAAAAAGGCCTTTCCATCAAAATCGAAGAGGCCATCAAAAACATCGAACACATCGAAAAAATCGAGACCACCATTACCGAAGGGTTCAGTACGGTGTTGGTAACCATGACCAGTGACGCGAAAGACCTTGACCAGGTGGTCAATGATTTCAAAGCAGAAATCGACGCCATTCCGCAGGACGAACTCCCCGAGGAGGCGGAGGAAACACGCGTTTCAGAGTTCGAGCCCCGCCTTCCGGTGATCTCCGTTTCACTCTACGGTGACGTAGATGAGCAAACGCTCAAGGATGCCGGCCAAGAGCTGCGCGATGACCTGGCCCTGCTTCTACCGCAAGGGGACGTCGAACTGGAGGGCATTCGCAAAGCGGAACTCACTGTCGAAGTTCGGCCCGAAAAATTGATGGCCTATCGACTTTCGCTGTCTCAGATCGCCCGGACCATTCGCGAGAGCAACCTCGATCTGCCTGCAGGACAATTAAAAACACCACAACAAAACGTGGCGGTTCGAACCTTGATGGAAACTGATCAAGCAGAACGAATCGAGCAGACGATCCTGCGCACCCGAGCCAACGGAGAAGTGGTTCGGGTTGAAGATTTAGGCAGGGTAATAGATGGTTTTGAAGACAGCGATCTCCGCAGCCGCTTTAACGGTAAACCCGCTGTCAGTATTCGTGTATCCAAAATGGGTGACGCGGACGCCCTTGAGATCGCGGCCAAGGTAAAGGCTTTCACGGAGGGAAAACGCCAGCAGCCCCTGAAAACCGATTGGCTGACCAAGCTGAAAAACCTGTTCGGCATGGAAACCGCAGTTCAAAGAATCTATCAGCAGGCCTATAACAATCCCTATCCTTACGATTTGAAGGTCATGGTTCATACCGATCTTTCGCAATTCATCGAAAGTCGCCTGGACCTGGTCAAGCGAAACGGTTTGTGGGGGCTTTTATTCGTCTTTATCGCTCTTTTAACCTTCTTGAATTGGCGGGGGGGCTTCTGGGGCATGATGGGATTAATTCTTTCGGTGTGTGGTTCGGTCATTCTCATGAAGGCTGTGGGTGAGACGCTTAACCTGATAAGCATGTTCGGGCTGATCGTGGTCCTGGGGCTGATTGTCGATGACGCCATCGTGGTCGGAGAAAACGTTTACGCCCACGTCGAAAAAGGGACGACACCGAAACTGGCCGCCGTACGCGGTGCTGAAGAAGTCACTTGGCCGGTCATTATCGCCGTCGTCACAACCATCGCCGCTTTTATGCCCCTGTTGTTTATCGAGGGCCAAATGGGCGATTTCATGGGCGTACTACCAATCGTGGTAACCTGCGCGTTGGCGGTCTCGCTGATCGAGGCCCTTTCCATTTTGCCCTCCCACTTGGCGGACTGGCTTCAGCCTGTCCAACGTGATCTGGGCGGCAATATCAGTCGGCATTGGCTGGCTCGGGGGATTCAACCATTGCGCGGCAGCCAACAGAAAATGCTCCAGAGTCTTATCGAGCAATACGAAAAGTTGTTGCGTCTGGCGGTCAAATACCGTTATGTCACCATTGCCTCAGCAATGGCCTTGTTGATCGTTTCCGCCGGATTGTTTCTCGGCGGTCGAGTCCCCCTCGTTTACATCCAGAAAATGGATACGGAAATCGTTGCTACCCGCATCGAAATGCCCATCGGGACACCCGTGGAACGTACTGAAGAGGCCATGAAAGTCCTGGAAGAAAAAGCCCTCACCTTGCCTGAGGTGCGTAATATTTACACCCTGGTCGGCGGCGCCCTAAGCATAGGCGAGGTAGGGGCAACCAAAACCGGCGGTTCGCACCTGGCCCAGGCGATTATTGAGTTGAGCACCCTGGAAGAACGGGATCGCTCCAGTGAGGCGATCATAGCCGACTTGCGTCGGGGCACCAACGACATCACCGGGGTTAACAGTATCAAGTATAGTTCCATGCAAGGTGGGCCCGGGGGAGCACCAATCGAGATCGAAATCACCGGCGATCGGCAGCACGACATTCTGACAGCCACCAACCGTCTCAAGCAAGAGCTGGAGAATTTACAGGGCGTTTACGATATCGCTGACGACTTTGAGAAAGGCCGTCGGGAGGTACAAATCGAGTTGCGGGATGCGGCCCCCCCCTTGGGCATTACGTCCGACTACCTGG